>JAZFUS010000152.1:0-7468 GCA_036447315.1 Dehalococcoidia bacterium | reverse complement strand
ACATCGGCTACCTGGAGCGTATCTACCGGCCGGGAACCTATAATTTCAGTTTCGGCTTTGGAACGCTCAGGATCGGCGGCTTTGAGGGGCTGTTGCCGCCTAGTGTGGTCGCCGAATACAGGAGGCGCGTTACGGGTACGGACGTTGGGGCACGCTTCGACCCGATGGCGGGTGTAACCCGTGGCGAGATTATTGAAACAACTACCCTATTTCATTTATTCGCACAGGACATCGAGCGGGCCCTGCAAACCGCTGCCCGGGAGCGGGACTTTCTAGCTAACGCATGGAGAAACCTTTCAAATGTCGTTGATGCGATGTTCTGGGTCATGGCGCCCTTTGGCCGGATCATGCAGGCCGTTGCTGATTTTAATGATACCAAGGACCAACTGCTTGAGTTTGGGAACTGGAAGTGTTTCGTCTACTTCACCCGGAATACGGAATCGGGGGACTGGTCGACCCCGACCAATGCTGTGTACACGGTGCCCACGGGCAAAAAGCTGGTCTGCATGATGCCCTGGCCCTACCACGGGCTCATTGAGGACCCGACCAACCGCCAGGCCCGGTTCAGGAATACCACTGACAGCACCGATATCTTTGCCCCCGCAGCTTTCAGCGACAGGGGAGCTATTCTTTCCTTCAGGCTGATCGGGGACGTTGATGGCCCGACCACATTTCACAATGTGGTCGCCGGCAAAACGGTGAAACTGGAGCTCTGGAATCAGACCGGGGGCAACCGCGGCATGGGCGCTGTCGCAATATGCAAGGAGATGGAGGCCTAGATGGGCTATCCTTCCCGGAAAGAGGGTATACAGCGGGGGCCCCACAGGGAGTTTGACCCTATCAGGGGGGACTGGTATGAGCATCCGGGCTACATGTGGGCTACCTGTGTGAGGTGCGGCGCGGAGTTCGAGAAGGGAAGGTGGGGGCCCCATGACACCTGTGCCCATCCCGAATGTGAAAAAGGGGAATTAACCAATGTGTGAACGGGACGGTAATGCATACCTTTGCGGAGAGGACCTTGTTCAACATGGTCCTTCCATCGTTCCAAGAAGGCCCAGGAAGGATGGACGTTTTCTCATGTAAGGAATTTGAGCCTTCATGGAAGGAGCGGTGGTATATATAGCCCGGGCACTGCGTGTCCTTCAGCTGAAGGATCGGAGAAGGTCCGGGTATGGAAGAGGGAGCGATGGGACGCAATCCTACGCTCCGGGAGAGCATGGCCGTTCTCGTGGAGCGGACAGAGAACATCCAGGGAGACGTTGGTGAAATCAAGGAGGCCGTCAGCCGCCTGGAGGAGCACCAGTATCACCACCAGGACCGAATCAGCCGCCTGGAGGGCCGCCTCACCCGCCCCAAGCTGGCTGCGGGTGGCTTGAGTGGGGGCGCCGCCATCTATGGGGTGTTGGAGCTCCTGAAGGCCCTGGGCTGGTTTTGACCGGCAAGGCCGTTCCCTTCAGAGCGGGTGGGGAGGCAAATTGCCAAGATATGGCACATCATTTGTTATGGTGTTTCTCTCTCCACCAACCAAACCACACCTCTTCGAGTGCCATACGGGTAGGCCCGGGGTGAGCAAAACCCGGCCGGACATCGCCAGGAAAACGGGGCCTCAAGCGCGGGGCTCACAGCCCGGGGCCCGCACCATCAAAACCGGCACGCAGGAAGAGCGCAGGACCCGGTCGGCTACGCTCCCCAGGACCCAGCGGCTTATCCCGGAGCGGCCATGGGTCGCCATAATAATGAGGTCGGCGTCGTTCTTGGTGGCATAGTCGGCTATGCCCTCGGCCACCTCGCCCATGAGGACCTCCGATCGGACACTTACGCCATCATACTTGACCCGGCCAACTATCCCCTTGAGGTAGTCCTCTGTGGCGGCCCAACGTTCCACTTCGAGTTGCTTCCAGTCCTGGTCGGTGAACGTATATTCCCCGCCCAGTGTCGTGGCCCCGGGATAAACCCGAACGGGCTCAGCCACGCGTAAGAATATGACTGTCGTGGGGGCGCATCCCCTGGCGATGGCTTCGACGTGGGGAAGCACACACTCCGCCAGCTCCGAGCCATCCAATGGAACCATAATCTTCCGGTACATCTCTCCTCCCCGTTCTCCGAATCATGCGACAGCAACCGCTCCCGTCTCGCCCGAAATACCGTACAGGCCGCCCGGGATTTCCCGTATCGACGGGTGTGAAGGCTATACTATGGCAGTGTCCGGCGGCTGTCAAGGGACCCCCATGGGGTGCTTCCAGCGGTGCCGGTCGCTCGGGAGATAGCTGGGAGGCGGCACGGAGCGTCGGGATTATCATTTGTGCAATCCAGACTCAAAAGGTGGTACAATCATTGGCGCAAGTCGGGCATCGGCCAAAGTCGAGATACGGGGAGGAGCGAAGGTGCCTTTTGAAGACCTGAGGCAATTCATCAATCACCTGGGGGAACACGGGAAGCTGGCCCGGGTTACCCGGGAGGTTGATCCCAGGTATGAGATAGCCGCCTACCTGCGCAAGGCCGTTGACACCCAGGGCCCTGCCCTCTGGTTCGAGAACGTTAAAGGCCACACCATGCCGGTAGTGGGGGGTCTGTTCACCACCCGGGAGCTGGCCCTGACCAGCCTGGGGTTTACCCCGGGCGAGGCCATCGAGAGCTACCTGGCGGCCCTGGAACACCTGGTCCCTCCCAAGCTGGTATCCAGCGGTCCCTGCCAGGAGGTGACCTTTACCGGGGAGCAGGTTGACCTGAGCTGTCTGCCCATTCCCACCTACTCAGCCGGGGATGCCGGCCCCTACATCACGGCCGGGGTAGTTGTCAGCAGGGACCCGGTGGACGGGAGCAAGAACGCCTCCATCTACCGCATCCAGTTAAAGGGGAAAAACCGCCTGGGCATCCTATCCACCTCCCAGCACCACCTCGGCATCCAGTACCAGAAAGCCGAGGCCCAGGGGCGGCCCCTGGAGGTGGCTATTGCCCTGGGCTGCTCCCCGGCAATCCTCCAGGCCACGCAGTGGGAGGCCCCCCTGGGGGTGGACGAACTGGGCCTGGCTGGGGCCCTTCTGGGCCACCCCCTGGAGGTGGTGAAGGGAATTACCGTGGATCTGGAGGTGCCCGCCTCAGCGGAGATAATCATTGAGGGCCGGGTCCTGCCCGGCGTCCGGGAGGAGGAGGGCCCCTTTGGGGAATATACCGGATATTACACCGGGAGCTCCCCCAAGCCCGTTATCGAGGTCAGCGCCATCACTCACCGGAAAGAGCCCCTGTTTCATGCCTTCCTTTGCGGGACACCCCCCACCGAGAACCACGTCATCAAGCTCGTGCCTCTGGAGGCCAGCTATTACGCCATGCTCAAAGGGAAGTTTCCGGGCGTGAGGGCGGTGCGCTTCCCCGAGGCCGGGGGAGTGGGGCTGATGATCGTCGTGGCCATGGAGCAGCGGGCCCCATATGAGGCCCGCAGTGTCATCATGAGCATTTTTGGCAGCCAGAGGAACAAAGTGGTCATCGTGGTGGATGATGACATCGACATCTTCAACATGGACCAGGTGATGTGGGCCGTGGCCACCCGCTCCCAGGCGGACCACGACCTGATAGTGGTCCCCCGGCTGGCCGGCGGCCAGCTGGACCCTTCGGCCCCGGACCTCGATGGCACCTGCGGCATGGGTATAGACGCCACCAGACCCTTCGGGGTCCCCTTCCCCGAGGTGGTTACCGTCCCAGGTGTGGACAGGGTGCCCGACCTGCGGGCCCTGGGGGGCACTTAACAATATTCGGCGCGCCCCTGTCTTCCCTACAGGAACTTTGACTCTATCTCCTGGACCGCGGCGGTTACCGCGCTCATCAGGGTGCCTATCTGCTCGTCGCTGATGATCAGGGGGGAGAGGAACATGAAAGAGGTCTTGTAGGTGGAGAAGGCAAAGAAGACGCCGTGTTTCCGTCCCACCGACGCCGCCAGCAGCCTCACCGCCGCCGGGTCCGCGAACTCCTCCTTGGTTTCCCTGTCCCTTACCAGCTCCAAGCCCAGGGCCAGCCCCTTGCCGCGCACGTCCCCCACGATGGGTGACGAGTCCTTGATCTTCTCCAGATGGGACATGGCCAGGCGGCCCTTGCGGACCACGTCCGCCAACAGGTTGGTCTCCTCTATCACATCGATAACCGCCAACCCCACGGCGCATCCCAGGGGGAACGCGCCCAGGGTGTAGCCGTGTATGAATACGTTGGGGCCCCGGAATACCTCGGCGATCTCGGGCCGCACCTGCACGGCGGCCACAGGGAGGAAGCCGCCGGTTATGCCCTTGGCCATGACCACCATGTCGGGCACAATGCCGGATCCCTGGAACTCAAACCATGTCCCCGTCCTGCCGAATCCGGTAATGACCTCGTCCACAATCATCAGGATATCGTGTTCCGTGCATATCTGTCGGACCATCTTGGGATACTCCGGGGGTGGTGGGATCATGCCCCCCGCCCCCAGTGTCAGCTCCCCCAGGTAGCAGGCGATAGTTGACGGGTCCTCCCGCTCCACGGTGCGCCGGAACTCGTGGGCGCATTCGATCCCGCACTGGGGATAGGTCAGGCCCCAGGGGCAGCGATAACAATACGGCGGGTCAATGTGGATGAAGCCCTCCGGGAGGGGCTCGAAGCCGCGGCGGCGCGCGGGGATGCCCCCGGCGGCGGTGCCGCTCAGGGTTGCCCCGTGGTAGCCGCCCCAGCGGGTGATGGTCTTGAACTTGCTGGCTTTACCATTGATTTTGTAATACTGGCGCGCCAACTTCAGCGCTGTGTCCACCGCTCCGGACCCGGAGAGGGCATAGAAAAGCTTGCTCTTTTCGCCCAGACCCAGGGGGGCCAACCGGTGCGCCAGCTGGATGGCCGGGATATTGGCGGGCTGGCCGGAGGCGTTGGAGCACAACACCTGGGCCTGCTCTAACAGGGCCTGGACTACCTTGGGCTGGTTGTAGCCCAGGATGGCGGCCCCGAGGCAGGCGGAGCCGTCCAGGTAGCGGTTCCCATCGATATCGGTTATGTAGCAGCCGTCACCGGAGACTACGATGGAGGCGTCGCGGTCGAAGAACGAGCTGTCGCGGCCGAACCCCAGCCACAGAGAGTCCCTGCCCCACTGGATAAGCTCTGCCTTATCCGGTTTGTCCCGGGAGCTGCTGGTCATTTGGTGCCTCCTGCCGCGTCCTTCCTGGCGGAAAAACGCCGTAATAGCCTGCATGGCAGGCCGGGTGTCAGGACCCCCCGGATTGTCACCCACGACATTCCGGGGGGTCAAGCCCTTAATTCTGTTTTTTGACTATCAGCCGCCCAGGCTGTTAATCCAGGCCCAGATATCCGCCAGGTCGGCATCGGAGGCCTTTGCCTCGTTAACCGGGGGCATGAGCTGCTTCGGTGTCCGGACCTGCGCTTTGAAGTCGTCAAAGGTCTTGACGTTGGTGCCTATCTTGGGCACCGTTACATCATCCCTGCCGGGGAAAGCACCACCCTGGGCGTTGTCCCCGTGACACAGTTTACATTGCAGGCTGGCAAAGAGGGCGGCCCCGTTGGCTATGTCGCCCCCTCCCGACGGTGCGGGCGCAGGTGCGGGCGCAGGTGCGGGGGCCGGAGCGGGTGCGGGGGCGGGGGCAGTCGTGGACTCACCTCCACCACAGGCCGCGAGGCCGACCAGGGCCAGCAAGACCGCCGGCCCCAACAGTAGTTTCCAGGTTTGCATTCAATCCTCCTTTATTTACACCCTTTTACAGGGGTTTTTGCGAGTGTTTGGCGGGACTATGATACCTTTTTCCTGTGCCGGGTGTCAAGAGAAAACCCCAAACAGAAAGACCCCTGAATCGTTGAGCCTTTCAGGGGTCTTTTCGTGCGCACCTTTTGGCAGCGGGGGTTGGATTCGGACCAACGGCCTTCGGAATTGAAAAGGAGAATCCCGGCCAAAATGCTAAACTTCTTGATGGGAATACGCCCGCGCAGGAAAGGACGATAAAGAAGCGGCTACAGGCTTTGAAGCCTGTAGCCGCTCTTGTTTATCCCAAAAGCTCCATGGCGAATGGGGCGAATGGCCATTGAGCCATCCGGATCAGCCCTATTCGAACAATTTCTTATAGGCGGCCACAGTATCGGGACTGGAAGATGTCAGCGTCTGCGCTACCTGCTGCGCCTTCTCGCCAAGTGTGGGCCTGATAGGCCTTTTGCCTTTCTGAGCCTGGGCCAGCAACTCCGGGTCCTTCAAAGCGTCGGCAAAAGCCTTCCGCAGGGTTGCCAGGCGGTCCGGGGGCACCCCCGGAGTCGTCACATAGGGCCGCCCCATCAGATTTCCCGCATCAACAATCAGGACCAGGTCCTTGTCCGCATCAGCGATCAAATCTCCCAGGCTTTCTACATTGGGCAGTTCTACGGAACGTTCCAACCCGCCCTGAACAATGAAGTTGACGTAGGCCGGTTCCTGCTCGAACCAGTGGGGGCGTTGCAGGATCTGAGAGGAGTAGGAACTCGAGTAGCCATCTACCTCTCCCCTCTCCGTGGCCAGGGCGATTTCAGTGCTGCCGGCATACCCCTGCACGTTGGTTTTGAATTTGACCCCCAGTATTTCCTCCAGCATGCGGGGGAAAGTGCTGCAAATGCCCACTCTACTGGTGCAGCCCAGAACCACCTCATCGGGTCTGCTCTTGAGGTCGGCCACCGTGCTGATACCCATATCGGCCCGGATGAGGAGGATGTGGGTCTCGCTGCTCATGCTGCCCAGCCAGCCATACTTGCCCCAATCGTATTCAACCCCTGAGCTTCCGGTCAGTTGGGCGCC
Organism: Dehalococcoidia bacterium; assembly: GCA_036447315.1. Taxonomy (GTDB): domain Bacteria; phylum Chloroflexota; class Dehalococcoidia; order JACVQG01; family JAZFUS01; genus JAZFUS01. The sequence continues at coordinate 690 of JAZFUS010000152.1, read as the reverse complement.
GTATAGCTCCCGGCCAAAGGTCCCAATGGTGAGGCCGTCCGGTTTGGCTTTGTTGTAAATGTAGTTGGCTGTCGTGAGACTGCCGGCTCCAGGGCGGTTCTGAACGATAACAGATGGATTGCCGGGGATGTGCTTGCCCAGATGGCGGGCCAGCAAGCGCGCATAAGCGTCATAGCCGCCACCAGGGCTGTAACCCACGACGAGCTTGATGGTTTTGCCTTCGTAGAAAGGCTTGGCGGCGGGTGCGGGCGCGGGAGCCGGTGCCGGCGCGGGGGCCGGTGCTGGGGCCGGGGCCGGCTTTGGCGCAGGAGCGGGAGCCGGCGCGGGCGCTGGGGCAGGAGCGGGTGCCGGCGCAGGCGCGGGGGCCGGGGCGGGGGCAGGGGCAGGCGCGGAATCACCTCCACCACAGGCCGCAAGGCCAACCATAACCAGCAAGACCACCGGCACTAACAAGAGCTTCCTGCTAAGCATTCATTCCTCCTTTTCTTACACCCCTTGACGGGGGTGCGAGCTCGTGAAATCGCGAGGCCATAATACCTGCTTTCTGTTCCTGGTGTCAAGGGAAAATGCCAAACACAGAAAAGACCCCTGAAAGGCTCAACTGTTCAGGGGTCTTTTCGTATGTATCTCTTGGTAGCGGGGGTTGGATTCGAACCAACGACCTTCGGGTTGTTGGCCCAATGTTGTTCT
>JAZFUS010000151.1:0-3135 GCA_036447315.1 Dehalococcoidia bacterium | reverse complement strand
GCCAGGAAGAAGGACAGGTCGGTGCCGGGCTTTATGGGCAGCCACTCGTCGGAGTGGGGGCCCATGCCCCCCATCCAGGGGTCGAGGGTAACCACCTTCATCCCTCTTTCCCTGGCGTCCAGGAGCTGGCGGGGCCAGACGAGGAAGCAAAACTTGTTGCCGCCGGCGTTCATGGCATTCCATCCCCAGCTCAGCAGATAGTTGGTATGGCGGAAGTCGGGGTGCAGGACGCCGTGAAGCCCCACGGTGTACTCACAGGCCCGGTAACCGGCATCGGAGCAAAAGGCCCCATGGTGCAGCTTGGTGGCTCCCGAGGCCTTTACAAAGGCATTATCATAAAAGGCCTTGGCCTTGCTCCGCCCCTTCTGCCACACCAGGAGCCTCTTATCCCTGGCCCTCACCTCTTTTATTTTATCTCCCACCAGGGTGAGCGCCTCGTCCCAGGAGATTTCGCGCCATTCCCCGGACACCCCTTTTCCGTTCACCCGGAGCAGGGGGGCTTTCACCCGGTAGGGATCATACAGGGCGATGATCTGCCCCACCCCTTTGACGCATAGGGTTCCCCGGTTGCGAGGGTGGATCGGGTTGCCCTCCAGCTTCACCACCCTCCCATCCACCACCCGGGCCAGTATGCCGCAGTCCTGCTTGCCTATCCAGCAGGTGGTGTGCCGTATCTCCCCCTCCAGGGGCCCGGCGGCGGCCTGGGCCTCATCCCGGCCCAGGAGCGGGCCCAGGGCCGAGTCCAGCCACCAGGGGACGACGGCGCCCAGAGCGGTGACCGCCGCCGCGGACTTCAGAAAAGACCTCCTGGACCTATCCCGCTTTTTTTCCATATGAGGCCTCCTTCGATTAAGCGCTTCGGGATTTACCTGAAGCTGTGCCCGATGTTTTAAACCTTCCTACCACAGTATGACACGGCCTTTTTTCGCATACCATCCAATGTACAGTGGGTTTTTGGCATAAAAAAAACTGGTGCTTGCACCAGTAAACAGTTCAATAGACTACACTGTTGAGGGTATTCTCTACTTATCTAAATGTATCAAACCCCTACCCAGTGCGTATTTTACTATATCCACCCGGCTATGGAGGTTCAGCTTCTGCATGATGTTCGCCCGGTGGGTCTGGACGGTCGCCGGGCTGAGGTGGAGCATCTCGCCTATCTCCCGGTTGGTATAGCCCTCCGCCACCAGCTTGAGTACCTCCCCCTCCCGGGGGGAGAGGCCGATCCCCGCGGCCCCCTCCCAACCCTGCTCGGCCCTTTCCAGGCGGTCCTTTATCAGCCATTTGGCAATGGTGGGATGGACATAGGCCCCGTTATCACGAATGCCCCGCAGGGCGCTCACCAGCTCCGCGGAAGTGGCATCTTTCTTTAACAGGTATCCCGACGCCCCGGCCTCCAGCATCGAGAAGAAGTACTCCTGGCTCTCGTGCACGGTAAGCCCCAGGACCTGGATGGCATCGTTCCGGGCCCGAATCTGCCGGGTAGCCTCGAGCCCGTTGAGATTGGGCATGGAAACGTCCATGATCACCACATCGGGCACCAGTTTCAGGGCCAGTTCAACGGTTTCCCGCCCGTCACTGGCTTCCCCCACCACCTCGACATCCGGTTCGTCCAGGAGGATGCGGCGGATGCCGTCCCGGACCACGGCATGGTCATCGGCAATCAACACCCTAATCCTGTTCTGCATGCTGCGCTCCCCCCGCATTTAAAGGGACCTCAAAGACGACCCGGGTACCCTTACCGGGGCGGGACGTCAGGGTCAGGCTCCCGCCCAGAATGCTGGCCCTCTCCTCCATACCCATCAGCCCCAGCCCGGGGCTGTCCATGCGTGGCGTGCGCATGGCGGCCACATCGAACCCCACGCCGTCGTCCTCTATGATACCCTTAATGGCCGCTTTGCGGAAGTACAGGCGGATCTTGGCATGCTTGGCCCCGGAGTGTCTATAGATGTTGTTGATCGCCTCCTGCATGAGCCGGAAGACCGCGGTCTCGATCTGGGAATCGAGCCGCGCCGGTGAGCCCGAGGCATGGAACTCCAGGTTTATGCCCTTCTCTCCCAGGCGCAAACCGGCATGCCAGCGAATGGCGGGCAGGAAGCCCAGGTCATCCAGGGCCTGGGGCCGGAGCTCAACAATTATCTGGTAGAGGACCTCCATGGCCTTTTTGGCCTCCTGGTGTGCCTCTTCCAGGCCCTGCCGCACCTCTATTTGGTCGTCCGGCAGGTGGCGCTTCATCTGGTCTAAGCGCATAGCGATAGCGGTCAGGGTCTGGGCGGGTTCGTCATGGATCTCCCGGGCGATGCGCTTCCGCTCCTCTTCCTGGGCCACGATAAGCTTGTCCAGGAGCCGTCCCCGGGCCTCCTCCTTCTGCCGGACCTCCCGGTCCAACCGGGCATTCCGGAGGCCCACACCTATCTGCTGGCCCACCGACCTCAGGAACTGCACAAAATCCCCATCCAACACCCCCGGCGAATCGGCGGAAACGGTCAGCACGCCCAGGGTCTCCTCCTGAGCGGAAAGGGGCACGCTGGCGGAGACAGTCTTCGATTTCCCCACGGACCGCCCCTTTAACGGAGGGCATTCCGGGACGCCCGGGGTGACCACACCCTGGCTGCTCTGGAGCGCCTGGTAACACAGACAGCCCCCTGCACCGGAGCCCTTCGGGGGCGCCTTTGGGGGCGCCTTCGGGGGGCCACCGTTGCCGCCGGCCGGCCTGAGCCGGCCATTGTCGCCCATGATGCAGATCCAGCCGGCGCGCAGCCCGGTCATCTGCAGCAGCTTCCCCAGCGAGCTTTCGGGAATCTCCTCGGGCGCCAGGTGCTGGCTCAGGTGGTCAGCCATGGAGTTGAGGTTTCTGAGTTCTGTGTTACGCCGCATGAGGTCGTCCCGGGAGCGGACCAGGTCATCGGTCATGGTGTTGAAGGAGTTGGCCAGGTCGCCCAGCTCATCGGCGGCCTCTACGGGCACCTTTTGGCTGAGGTCGCCCCGGCCTACGGCTTTAGCGCCCTCGGCCAGCCGGACCAGGGGCCTGGTCAGCAGCGAGGAAAGAAACAGGGAAGCGCCAAAGCTGGCCAGGGTGGCCGCCACCACCAGGAGGCTGAGGTCGCGGATGTGTATCAGCACCTGTCTGCGGAT
>JAZFUS010000150.1:0-2190 GCA_036447315.1 Dehalococcoidia bacterium | reverse complement strand
CTACAGTCAGGATTGCTTGGGACAGGACCTCTGCCGTGGACTTCCGGGGGAAAGGCATTTCCAAAAGTGGGTCGTACTACCGTGCGTTATGGTGGGCTCCCATTGACTGCTTGACCTGCCCCCCAGAAACCAGGTTAGTTGGGGGCAGTCCAGCTATAGTAGCACCATCCGGGAAACCGACGGCCATCGCCGCCCTGGGTGTTACCACCTGGAATAAACCGGATTTTCTACAAGCTACCACCCCACCGGTTATCGAGTGGCCTGCCTCCCGGAACCGGTCCAGTGCGGAATAGTCTTTAGAGGCAGGTAACCCCCCCCGGCTATGCGAGCAACCCGGTTTTCTTGAGTCCCTCCCCTATGTCCGCCATCCCCAGCTCAGCCAGCTTGGCCCCGGTCTGAAGCCCCGTAGCCACGTCCCAACCCCTCAGGGCATAATATTCGTCCTTCATTTTCTCGAACTTCTGCCTGTCAAACACCTCACCCTTGCGGCACACCACTTCATCTCCCTTCCCCGGCACCAGGCACTGAGGTTGGGTTGGATGGTAGCGCAGAGGTGTGGTAAACCAGCTGGGCGTCACGGTATCGGCGTCCCGGCTGCTGTGCCCTTCCCGCACCAGGATGGCTCGCTGTAAATTGAAAATCCGTTCCCCATAACTGTTGAGCCCTTTCTCATCCGTCTCATGGCCGGTGATAGCCGAATATACCTTGCTCTCAAAGCCGGGGTCACCGACGTGGTCCTCGGCAAATTCAACATCGGTAATGGGCCACAGGTAATCGCAGAGGACAAGGGCCTCCTTAACATACTGGCGGTCCTGGATTTTCAGGGCGCACAGGGCTTTACCCTCATACGTCGATAAATCCGCGGCCAGCTCGCCCCCCCAGAACTTCCTGGCTATCGCCCGGAGTATGTCGCCGGAGACATAGGCGCCCGGCTCGGTGTTAACCCAATTCACCCACCTCCCCACCAGCAAGCTTATTTCATGGAGTTGCTGGATGGGGCGACGCGGCTCCATAGCCAGTAACAGCCCGTTGGCGATGTACAGGCGAGGCTCATAGCCGCCGCGCTCACCGGACAGAGTGAAGTAATCGGTGAGCTGCTCCTGCGCTTTTGGCCCCAGCATCTCCGCCGCTTTGAAGGTCCCGTGGGCCAGTATCTCCCCAAAGCCCTCACGCAGGGCCAGCTTCTTCACCAGGGCCTCTATGAACTCCAGGCTGCCCGCTTGGGACAGGGGGAGGCCGGTGCCTTCCTCGGTGATGACACCTGCCTGGAAGCAGCGCCACAGCCAGAGGAGCATGACCTCCAGGGTACCGGTATCGACGCCATATTGGTCGCAAAGCTTGGCAGCCAAAAAGGGCACTTCGGTCTTTTCACCATAGTATTTTTCGGCCCGGTCCCTATAAAAGAGGCTGGCCTGGCACATCAATTTACCCTTCTGGCCGTTTTTCGCGCGATAGGTGCGACGGGGGCAGTTGCCTATGCAGCCATAACACACATCCTTTTTGACATTGGGCCCGACTGCCGGGACCTGGGACGATGACCCCATGCCTCGCCTTAGCGCCCGAAAGCTATCCATCAGCTCATGGAACCTCCGGGGGTCGGCCACGGGGAAGGCCTTCTTGGTACCCTTCACCACCACGGCCTTGAGTTTCTTTGCGCCCATAACCGCACCCAGCCCACCCGACCCGCTGGCATCGTTATCGGCCAGGATGGAGGCCATGGCCACCTGGTTCTCTCCGGCCGGGCCCGTGGCGACGACCTTGACTCCCTGCCCCAGCTCAGCCTTGAGCATCTCCCGGGCGGCCATAGCTCCCTGGCCCCACAGCGCCGTGGCATCCCTGATTTCTGTCTGGCCGTCGTGCAGGAAGAGATATACGGGCTTACTCGCCCGGCCGTGGACCACCAGGGCATCGTAGCCGGCAAATTTAAGCTCAGCGCCCCAGTGGCCGCCGAGGTTGGAGTAGGTGAAGTGCTCCGGAGAGGTAGCCGGCGACTTGCCGCAGACCACCCAGCGGGTACCCCCAATGGCCGGATAACATCCCAGGGGGCCGGTGGCAAAGATGAGGCGGTTCTCCGGGTCCAGGGCCTTGACCTGGGGGCGGACTTCGTCCCAATAGATTTTAGCGGCAATGCCCCGTCCCCCCAGAAACCTTTCAGCGTAGGCTGCCGTCGGCATCTCAGTGCTCTTTCCC
>JAZFUS010000149.1:0-3887 GCA_036447315.1 Dehalococcoidia bacterium | reverse complement strand
CTCAGCACCTTTCCTGTCAGGCTGTAGCTGCTGGTGTGGTCAACGGCACCCTCAGCGTATTGGTCCGTCCAGAGTAAGGTCACACCGCTCACCGGGGGCCCCCCATCGACCAGGTCCGTGGTTTGCGCCATCTGGGCATCGATTCCTACCCAGTGGATGGCAATTCGTGCATCCTGCCTGACGGTGAGTCCGTTGCTTATGATGCTGGGCACCGACGCAAACTGGCTGATGGCGGGACCCACGCCTCCGGCCACCAGGGCCATGATGGCCGTAGCTATCAGCAATTCCAGCAAGGTCATCCCCAGTTGATTCTTCATCACCGGTTTACCTTGATGTCCTCCACGTACACCACGGCCTCTCCGCCAACAGAGACTGTTGTCCGGATCAGCTGGATATTTGTATCCCCACCGGAAACGGGCAAAACGTCGAGACTGATGGAGTATCCCGCCGGCGGTGCTATAACGCTGTAGGAGCCGGGCGAGGGGACAAAGGCGGCGGCCCTGACCTGCTCCAATTGCGAGACAGCCAGGTTCCTGGCCACTTCCGACTCCGACACGGTCCCCATGGACATGGAGGCCGTGGACAGGGCCGACAGGAAGGCCACCACGGCAGTGCCCATTATCGCCACCGCTATCAGGGTCTCCAGCAAACTCGACCCTCGTTGCCCTCTATGCTTTTTACCCGGAAGGACCCCGCCCATTTGGAACCTCCTACTCCACTACCCCCATCAGGGAATAGATGGGAGTAACCACTGACAGGGCTATAAAACCCACCACCACGGCGATACCCACGGTCATGGCAGGCTCCAAAAACGTGGTCAGGCCGGTGATCCGTTCCTCAGCCTCACGCTCGTAGGCATTGGCCAACGTAGCCAGGGTAGGACCCAGGCTGCCCGTCTCCTCCCCCACCTTTATTATGTTTACCAGCAGGGGGGGGAAGACCCCGGCCTCAGCCAACGGCCCGTGCAGTCCCTTCCCCTGACTTGATTCCTCTCCGACTCGCCTCAAAGCGGCTCGCACCTCCCGGTTGCCCACCGTCTCCGCACCCAGGCCCAGCACCTCCAGCAGGGGCAGCCCGGCCTCCAGCAGCAGGGACATGGTCCGGGTCAGGCGCGACATATCTGTCGCCATGTTCATGGGACCTATCAAGGGGGCCGTGAGCATAAACCGGTCAATGCGGCTGCGGACAGCAGGGCGCCTCTGCAGTATCCAGTACAGGGCCGCCACGGCGGTGATGGTCATCAGTATCTCCAGGGGGTAGCCCTTGAGGAAATTCATGAACCCGATGAGTACCCTGGTGGTAAAGGGAAGGGTTGCCATCATCCCCTCGAACAAACCGATAATCGGCGGCAGGGCCACGGTGACCAGGAGCACCATCACCCCCATGGCCATCAACATGACCATGGCCGGATAGGCCATGGCCCGCCCCACCTTCTTCATGAGGACGTCATCCTTCTCCATCTGTTTGGCCGCGCGCCTCAGCATCACATCCAGGTTCCCCGACTGCTCACCCACGCCGACCATCCGCTGATACAGCGGGGGGAAAACCTCGGGATGTTTGCCCAGTGCTTCGGAGAAGGAACTGCCACTGCCCAGGTCGGCAATTATGGAGGCCATAACCCTCCTCATGGCCTGGCCCCGGACCTGCTCCTCATAAAACTTGAGGGCCGGCATAAGGGCGATGCCACACTCGACGAGGGTAGCCAGCTGAGAGAAGAAATCGAATATTTGGCGGCGCTTGATCCCGTATATACTGGGGAGCAGTTTCTCCATGTCCAGGCCCGCTCGGCCCCGCCTGAGGCTGACCACCCGGAAGCCGGACCGCGCCAGGGCCTTCTCCGCGGAGCTCTCGCTCTCAGCATCGATCCGGCCCTTGACCATCCTCTGGTCGGTGTTATAGCCCACATATTTATATACCACGGCTCATCCCCTGCTTTCCCGGCTCCTCACCCCACAGTGAATATGTTCCTGACCACTTCCTCCGTGGTGGTTACGCCTTCCTTTACCTTGAGCATGCCATCCAGCCTCATGGAGGTCATGCCCTCCTCGACCGCCTTGAGCCTGACGTCCGGGGCAATGGCCGAGGAAACCAGCATATGCCGGAGGGAATCGCTCATCGTCATGATCTCAAAGACCCCCACTCTGCCCAGAAATCCGGTCTGGGCACAGGCCTCACAGCCGGTGCCGTGAGAGAAAGGCCCCCTCCCGTTTTCCCCCGGGTCCCGGTCCTCGGGCGGCCCCTGAGCCCCTTCCGCCCCGCTCAACTCATTTTCATAGGCGGTCAGCGCCTCCGGCGAGGGCGTGTAGGGCTTGGAACACGAGGGGCAGATGCGGCGGACCATGCGCTGGGCGACCACACCCATCAGGGCCGAGGCGATGAGGTGGGGCTCAACCCCCAGGTCGATCAGGCGGAAAAGGGCCCCGGCGGCATCGTTGGCGTGTATGGAGCAGAGGACCAGATGGCCGGTCAGGGCCGCCTGCATGGCTATCTCCGCCGTCTCCGAATCCCGTATCTCGCCGATGAGAATGACATCGGGGTCAAGACGCATCACGGCCCGCAGGCCATTGGCAAAGGTTATTCCGGCCTTGGGATTGACCTGAATCTGGTTGATGTCCAGAAAGCGGTACTCCACCGGGTCCTCTATGGTCACGATGTTGCACTCGGCCTTGTCCAGCTCGTTGATGGAGGCATAGAGCGTGGTGGTCTTGCCCGCACCCGTGGGACCGGCAATCATGATGACCCCGTAGGGGTTCGTAAGCAGGCTCCGGTACACCTCCAGTGAATCGGGCAGCAGTCCCAGTTGAGACAGAAAGAGAGGTGATTGCTCCTTGTCCAGCAGCCTCAGCACCAGCATCTCTCCATAGACGGTCCCGCAGGAAGCCACCCGGATGTCCACATCCCGGCTGTCTATTTTGACGGAAATCTGCCCGTCCTGGGGCCGCCTGCGCTCAGCGATGTTCATCCCGCCCAGGATCTTGATCCGGGACACAACCGGCGCGTGGACGCTGATGGAAAGGGACATCATCTCGTGCATGACCCCATCGATTCGATAGCGGACCCGGATCCTGTCCTCCTGGGGCTCGATGTGGATATCGGAGGCCCGGTCCCTCACCGCCTGGCTGATGATAAGGTCCACCGCCCGGGCCATGGGGCTCTGGGCCAGTGTGTCCTTCAGGGCCAGGTGCTCGGCCTGCTGAGGGGTGCTGACCTGGCTGAGCTCCCTCTCGATCTCCCCGTGAGCCCGGTAGTTTCGGTCTATGGCATTTTGTATCTCCTGCGGGCTGGCCGATACCGGCTCCACCCTCATATCCGCCCGGGCCTCCAGGTCCTGTATCGCCTGGAGGTTTTCCGGGTCCGCCATGGCTACCGCCAGGGCATCCCCCACGATCTCCAAAGGGACCACCAGGTACTTCCGGGCCATGGCTTCCGGAATGAGCCGCAGGACAGCATCCTGAACCCTGTGTTTCGGCAAATCGAAACCCGTGGTCTCTTCCAGGGGTTCCAGGGTGGAAACCGCCATGGCCGGCATCTCTTCCGTTACAGCTTCCGACTCGCCCTCTCCAGCCTGATTCAGGTACTCCTGGACCAGCGCATCGGCCTCCAGAAGCAGGCTACTCTTCTTTCCCTCTATTTCACTCAATTGTCCCATACCGATACTTTCCCACTTCCTGTGTTTATCTGCCTTTGCCCTTGGTGGCATTATCCTTGTTGGCATTGCCCTTGTCAGGGGCACCCTTGTTGGCATTGCCCTTATCAGGGGCGCCCTTGGGGGCATCGCCCTTGTCAGGGGCGCCCTGGGGGGTATTGCCCTTATCAGGGGCGCCCTTGGGGGCATCGCCCTTATCAGGGGCGCCCTTGGGGGCATCGCCCTTATCAGGAGCGCCCTT
>JAZFUS010000148.1:0-5525 GCA_036447315.1 Dehalococcoidia bacterium | reverse complement strand
AAGAATTCTGCGACGGGGTGGACAACAACTGCAACCTCGATATAGATGAGGGTGATGTCAGTCTAGGCGTCTGTGGTAACGGCGTTATAGACGCCGGCGAGGCGTGCGACGACGGGAACAATGTAGACGACGATGGCTGCTCCGCTGTATGCACATTTGGAATAGTTTAGTTGACAGACGCGCAAACAGCGACTGCCCTCTAGGCCGGCAATGCAGCCCGTAAGGCTACTGAGAGGCTAACTAGTCGCTTGGATACAGATGAGACAAAGATGTGGATAGCTCCAGCCAAAAAAGTGACAGCGTCACTTTCGCTGTTAAGAAAGTTTACTTATATACCGCCCTGGCCCTGATAGTCGGCCTGGGGGGTGGGTTTGGCTTGGGCAAGGTTTTCTTCGGCTCACCCGCGGCAGACCAGGCCTCGCCACCGGCAACATCCCCTCGTCCAGCCGCCTCCGCCCCCGCCCCACAGCCCGCCTCCATCGTGCAGGTATCCATCGAGGGGAGGCCCTACCAGGGCCCGGACGACGCTCGTGTCACCATCGTTGAGTTCTCCGACTACCAGTGCCCCTTCTGCTCCCGCCACTTCCGGGATACCGTGCCCCAGCTCCTGTCCCAGTACCAGGGTGAGATCAAGTATGTGGTCCTGAACTTCCCGCTCTCCAACATTCACCCCATGGCCCAGAAGGCGGTCGAGGCCGCCGAGTGCGCCCTCGACCAGGGCGAGTTCTGGGAGTTCCACGATACGCTCTTTGAGAACCAGTCCGCCCTGGACACCGCCAGTCTCAAGAAATACGCCGCGGACCTGGGCCTGGATACCGGCTCCTTCAACACCTGCCTGGACTCCGGAGACAAGGCGCAGCAGGTGCGGAGTGACCTCCAGGCCGGGCAGGCCGCCGGGGTCAGGGGCACTCCCACATTCTTTATCAACGGCCAGCGCCTGGTCGGCGCAGTGCCTCTGAACAGGTTCCAGACGTTGATCGACGGGGAGCTTGGCAGCTAGACCGGTACCCGCAGCGCGCTTTTGAAGATCAAGGATAGTCACATGGTTGTCCCATTGTGTTATCGGAGTCGTCCTCTATCCGATATCACCACCAGGGGATGGAGACCGCAGGTCACCAGCGGGACAGGTAACGACCGATCTCTCACCGGGGTAGCCGCAGGCACAGGGGGTTTATTGGCTGAGGTCAGCCGCCGGCGTGCATGGTACTTCACCCCGTCTTTCGATTATCCCACGGGGTAGGATAGGGCACGAATGGTCAAGCCTGGCGAAGCTGCTTGGCCTGTTCCACCATTTCCTGTAGAAGCGCTCGGTCAAGCCCCAGTTCAGCTGCCCGGTCAACGTCCTGCTGAGCCTCTGCATCTCCGCCCAGGACGATGTGGGCTAGCGCCCGGTTAGCGTAGGCCAGGGCAAGATGGGAGTCGAGGCGGATAAACTCATCCAGGTCCTCGATAGCCTGCCCGTACTGGCCCAGGTTAAGGTAGGCTCCGCCCCGGTTGTAATAGACCCTGGCGTCTTGGGAGTCGAGCCGGATGGCCTCCTGGTAGTCCTGAATGGCCCTCTGGTGCTGGCCCAAATCACTGTAGGCGTCGCCCCGGTTGCTGTAGGCCTTGGCAAACTGGGGGGCGAGGCGGATGGCCCTGTCGTAGCCCCGGATGGCCCGCTTATACTGGCCCATGTAAGCACAGGCTGTGCCCCGGTCCGTGAAGTCCCGCGCAAGCTCAAGGTCGGGGCCGGCGGCCTCATCCAGCAACTCAACGCCGCTGTGCTTGTCTTCCATCGCTTCTCTTCACCCCGTAAATATTTATATACCGGCGAAAGCTGGGAGACTATCCACAAAAGGGGTCGTTGATTTATACCTTGCTCGACGTCAGTGGGCTATACAGTTGTCCGATGTCGGGATCAATGTCGCTCAACCGCTTTTCTTGATAATAAGGCCTGGACGCTGCCAGGGCATAGGATATTGCTACCCATATGTCGTGGGTGCTGAGACCCGTATCGGTTCGGTGGCCTGCCCCCAAAACCCCGTCCAGCTATAGGTTTAGACCGATGGTGGAGAGAAAAAGGGCCTGCCCGGTTGTCCCGGGCAGGCTCCAGTATATCCAAGGCCAAAGGTCAGTTAACGTTTATGCAGGGGCCTCGTCGATACCAGCGGCAACAGGTCAATCGCAGCCACACCGTCACCCTTCCCCGTGGGAACAGAAGAATATTCCCAGGTGCGGCTTCTCCAGCACCGGCGTCTGAGCCAACCTCAGGGCCAACCCGATGTCGGCGGGATCGTGGAGCCAGGGCTGCTCCCCGGAGGATTCCGGCAGTTCCACCGGTTCCCCGTCCCTCAAATAGCTCGCCCTTTCCTTGATGGTCTTGAATAGCTCGGGGGGGTTGAAGGTTACACAGGGTGTGAGCACGTTGATAAAGGAAAAGCCTTTGTGCTTGATACCCTCCTCTATCAGCCAGTCAAGGTGAGGGACATCGGTGACCAGTCCCTGAGCGATAAAGCTGGACTGTGTCGACACGCTATAGCTGATCATGTCCAACATGGGGTCTACCGGCGGATAGTCTTCCCGGGAAAGAAACGTCCCGGCACCGGGCTCCAGCACGGGAGTGGTAGGGCTGGTATGCCCCTTGGTCAGGGCATACACAAAGTTGTTGAGCATGATGCAGGTGATATCGATATTCCTTCTGACCGCATGGGGAAGATGTCCCGCCCCGATGCTGAAAAAATCGCCGTCTCCACCGATGGCTACCACCGTGAGGCCGGGGCTGGCCATTTTCGCGCCCTGGGCAATGGTGATAGCCCGGCCGTGAATGCTGTTAAACCCGTAGGTGTCTATATATCCGGGAATCCTCGATGAGCAGCCAATGCCCGAAACGATGAAAACCTGATGTTTATCTATGCCGAGGCCGGGCAAGACATGACCGGTGAGGGCGCTGAGCAGGCCAAAATTACCACAACCCGGACACCACACCGGTTTCACCCCTGCCCGATAGCTCGCCGTCCCGGTCATCCCGCCGCCTCCTTCAACACCGCCGCCAGCTCTCCCCTGCTGAAGGGCCGGCCACCGGCCCTGGCGTAAACCCCCGTATCCTTCGGCAGGTCGAGTTGAGAGCGCAGGTAACGATAAAACTGGCCTGAGTAATTCATCTCCACCACCAGCAGCTGCTCAATGGACTTCACGAAACCCTCGACTCCTTTCGGCAGGGGGTGAATCAACTCGGGGACACAGACCTTGACCTTGCCCAGGAGCCCCAGGTCTTTCAGCGTCTCCAGAACAATCTGGGCGGAAGAGCCCCAGGTTATTATTCCCCTGCCGGCTGACTCGTTCCCAAAAACCCTGACCAGGTCGTCCCTCTCGCACAGCGGCAGGAGCTTCCGCCACCTCTTTTCGTGCATTCGCTGATGGGTGTCGAAATCGAAGGCCGGCGCCCCTTTCTCGTTATGAGCAAGGCCGGTAATCTGATGAACGAAACCTTCGTCCCCCACGTCGGCCATGGGCGAGATGGAGTCCTCCGTAAAGAGATATCTTTTATAGTCCCCGCCGTCCTCCGCGGCGGGCTTCTTCCTTTCCAGGAGGGGATACTCCTGCTTCAGGAAATCATTCTTGATAGCCACAAAGGTCTGCCCCAGCCACTGGTCTGAAAGAAGGATAACCGGGACCTGATAATATTGGGCGATATTGAAGCCCTCGATGACCAGGCGATAGCACCCCTCCACGTCGTAAGGGGCCACGACTACCCTGGGGGCATCGCCATGGCCGCCATAGATAGCATGGTTCAAGTCCGACTGCTCAAGCTTGGACGGTATGCCGGTGGAGGGTCCGCCCCGTTGGACATCGATGATAACCATGGGGATTTCAGCGGCCGAGGCCAGCACCAGGCTCTCGGTCATCAGATCGAGTCCCGGGCCGCTGGTGGCCGTCATCGTCTTGGCGCCCGTTAGGGAAGCCCCCAGGGCCAGGGCCACCGACGAGATTTCGTCCTCGGCCTGGAGGAAAACGGCCTTGCCGTGGGAAAGTTCCTCCTGCATTTCCTGCATTATCTCGGAGGCGGGGGTGATGGGATAGCCGAAGAAGGCGCGACACCCGGCACGGATGGCCGCCCGGGCCATGGCGGAGTTACCGTGAAGGATGACCTTGGCTGAACCGTCCCGCGCCGGCGACAGTCCTAAATCAGGAAAGCGGGTCCCCGAAAACAGGCGCTCCCCCGCATCGTATGCCGGGAGACCGCCCTTTACCAGGCCCAGCTCTTCATCCCGCTCGATGGCCTCCCTCACCCGGTCCCGGTCGAGGCCTAAAATCGCCCTCAGCAATCCCAGGGCGACGATATTCTTGCTTTGGGCGGCCCCGACGGCCTCTCTACTTTTCCCGGTAAAATCAAACCGGATGGACGCCTCGGGTAAATCGATTCCAGGTGGAGGCTCACCATCGTAAAGGACCAGGGTGTCGTCTGCAATCAGGAGCTCGTGCCCAAACTCCAGATATTTCTCCCCGTCAAAGCACACCAGGATATCCACGCTATCTTGGGGAAGGGAAAGGGCCACCGCGTTCATGCCCAGCTTGACGGCTGAGCCGCCCCCCCTGATCTGAGCCCCATAGAACCGAGACATCTGGCCGAAATAGCCCTGCCCGGCAGCCAGCTTTTGCAGGAAGACGCCCAGCACCACAACCCCATCGCCACCCGCGCCCACCATTCCAACGGTCAGATTCTCTCTCACTCTTCCCTCAAGCGTCTCCCGGATTTTTTTCCAGGGTTGCCGCTCCATGCCATTGGGTCCCGCAACCGCGGACAGCTCCACATTGGAGCCATGAGGACCCACCCGGGGTACCTGGATTCTATCATCTAGAAACAGGTTGGCGCAAACCCATCTGAGCCCCTAAAGGCCTCGCCGCCCGCATATCCGACCCCCGCCCCGTGCGGGGAGGCCGGAGTGGCCGAACAAAACCGGCTTTGGTCCACTATTGGCTGTCGCAACCTTCTTTCCCGAATTGGATGGACAAAACCTCGCCGCCCGCATATCCGGCCCCCGTCCCGTACGGAGAGGCCGGAGTGGCTGAACAAAACCGGCTTTGGTCCACTATTGGCCCTCGCAACCCTCTTTCCCGAATTGGATGGACAAAACCTCGCCGCCCGCATATCCGACCCCCGTCCCGTACGGAGAGGCCGGAGTGGCTGAACAAAACCGTCTTTGGTCCACCATAGGCCCTCGCAACCCTCTTTCCCGAATGGGATGGACAAAACCTCGCCGGCGCCGTTCCGGCTTCCCGGGGGACCCAATTGAAGTGCTGCCTCCAGGGCGTATAATGTGAAAGGGCAATGACACGGGCCAGGAGGCCAAAATGGCTATCTCTCCATATACGGGAAAAATCCTCAGGGTGGACCTATCCGAGGGAAAGAGCACTGAGATGCCGACGGCAGCCTACGCTGAAAGGTTTCTGGGGGGACGGGGCATTGCCGCTAAAATCTATTGGGACGAAGTCCGCCCCCAGGTCAAGGCCCTGGACCCGGAGAACCGCCTCATCTTTGCCAC
>JAZFUS010000147.1:0-6528 GCA_036447315.1 Dehalococcoidia bacterium | reverse complement strand
TGAGTATGGCCTTGCTCTGTGCCCCGAAGCTCCTGATGGTGGATGAGCTTTCCCTGGGGCTGGCCCCCATAGTGGTGGAGCACCTCATGGAGCGGCTGCTCACGCTGAACCGGGAGACGGGCCTGACCATCCTGGTGGTGGAGCAGAATGCCGCCGCCGCGCTCAGCATCGCCTCGTTCGGTTACATCATGGAGAACGGCCATGTGGTCTTCAGCGGCACGTCGGACAAGCTTCTAAACCACGAGGATGTCAAGGAGTTCTACCTGGGGCTCAGCGAGAAGGGTGTAAAGAGCTACCGGGATGTAAAACAATACCGGCGCACCCGCCGCTGGTGGGGGTAACTTTGGAAGACGGCGTCATTCTGGAAGTAAACGACCTGAAACTGAGCTTCGGGGGGCTCCAGGCCCTGGACGGGGTGAGCTTTCAGCTGGGCGGGGACAACATATTGGGTCTGGTGGGCCCCAACGGGTCGGGAAAGACCTGCATACTCAACATCATCAGCGGTATATACAAAGCAGACAGCGGGAGGGTCTCCTTCGAAGGCCGGGACATCCTCGGCCTGCCCCCCCATAAGATACCCACCAGGGGCATCGGCCGCACCTTTCAGAACGTGGAGCTCTTTCCCCTGATGGACGTCATCGAAAACATCCTCATGGGCTGCCACACGGCTATGAAAAGCAACATTTTCTCCGCCGGGATCTTCTGGGGGATGGGCCAAAAAGAAGAGGTCTCATTTCGCCGCTGGGTGGAGGAGATCGTAGATTTTCTGGAGCTGGAAAGCTATCGCAAGCGGCCGGTATCCGGCCTCCCCTTCGGCGTGCGGAAGCTGGTGGGGCTGGGAAGGGCACTGGCCCAGCGGCCCAGGATCCTGCTCCTCGATGAACCCTCCTCGGGGATGAACCGGCAGGAAAAGGAGGACCTGGCCCGCTTTTTGCTCCGCATCAAGTATGAGCTGGGCATCCCCATGCTCTGGGTGGAGCACGATATGAAGCTCATTGGCGACCTGGCCGACAGCCTGGTGGTCCTTAACTACGGAAGCAAGATCGCCGAGGGTGGGATTGAAGAGATCGTCTCAGACCCCGCGGTGATCGAAGCCTACCTGGGAAAAGGGACGGTATAGGGAGCAGGCGGGGGCAGAGGAGGACAACCATGCCCATCATAGATGCCCGGAACCGGCCGCCAACCCCTGAATCCACGGGGATGTTTGAATCCCCCTGGTATAAGAAGGTGATTTCCTCCCGGATAGCCCCCTGGGAGCCGCCCATATCCATGACCACCCATGACATGGATATGTACTGGAGGGAGTTTGATGAGGCGGGCCTGGCGAAAGCAGTGGTCTGCCATCGCAACACCCCCGGGGTGCCCGGGGCCCAGGTGCCCAACGACCACATAGCCGAGCAGATATCCCGGGATCCCGATAAGCTCATCGGTGTCGCCGGAATCGACCCCACCAATCAAATTCACCACGCGCTGACGGAGATAGAAAGAAGCGTAAAGGTCCTGGGGCTCAAGGGTGTGGCCATGGAACCGGGGTTGGTCAGGCCTCCCATGCGCTTCAATGATCCCCGGCTCTATCCCCTCTACGAAAAATGCCAGGAACTCCGGGTGCCCGTGTTCCTACTGGATACGCCATTTATCGGAGAGGATATCGAGTGGGGCCATCCCCGGACCATCGAACAGATAGCCAAGGACTTCCGCAAGCTCAACATTGTCGTGGTGCACGGGGCTTACCCCTGGGTAATGGAGATCATCGCTGTCGGCTTCCGCTACCGGAATGTTTTTGTTATGCCGGATGTCTATATCTTCTTACCCAATGGCAACCTGTACCTGGAAGCAGCCAATAATGCCCTGGAGGATTCCCTGGTCTACGCCTCGGCGTACCCCGTCCATTCCATGGGGGCCATGCTCGATGCCTTCAGGAAAGTCCCCATGAGGGACGAGGTCAAAGAGAAGGTCTTCTATGGGAATGCGATGCGAATGTTCGGCCTCTGAGTTGTCAGGCCGGGGCCGGGGCCGGAGTCACCGCTCCCCGAGTTACGGCTCATGAAACCGCCCCGTCTCTCCCCAGGAACCCTTGGCCTCATCCACCAGCTCCGAGGTGACCTCCGCGGCGCCCTGCTTGGTCGCATAGGCTTCGATGGCCTTGACCACCATTCCCCGGACGAAAGTGGGAACCCGTTCCATCCGCTGCTCCGCCTCCTCCGTCCAGGCCATCTCGCCACCGGATTCGGGCGACTTCTTCTCCCACTGCAGGTACTTATCTTCGACCAGCTCCACGGTCACCGTGGACAGGCCCATCTGGTGGGCCAGCACCTCGACCCGCTGGCGGGTCATCTCGCGCACCTCGCCCTCGGGCACCTGCCCCAGCCGGTCTTCCGCCTCCGGTGTCCAGGCCAGCGATTCCTCAGAAGCCATTTTCTCCCCCCGGTTCTGTCATCAACTCCGCCACAACCACCGCCAGGGACACTTTAGGTTACCCGGCCTAGCCCTGTCAAGCTCACCTTCGGCATCCCCCCCACGGCCACCGGGAGACCTCTGTGTGAGAGGGCCACCCGCCCCACCGCAGGAACCTCCGGGGGGACCGGAAGGGCGCGCTTGACGTCCCCCTTCTGCGAAGGGTACACTGGCCAGGTACCCTTCGCAGAAGGGTCGATATATGGAGGTCAAATGAAGGTACCGACCATTGATCTGAAACCCCATGACCGGATGATGGAGGTGCTGGAGGGCATGTACCGCCACCGCCTGGAGCACCCCACCTCCAAAAGCGACGAGCTCTATTACTCCCTGCTGCTCAACTACAACCGGCGGATAAGGGATGCCCTGGATAAGGGCAGTTTCATCGCCGGGCACCAGATACTCATCCCGCCGGAGCTGTTCTTCGGCCTGGATATGGTGCCCATGCTGCTGGAGTTCACCTGCGGCACTATAGTGGCCAGCAACAAGAGCTACGAGGAGGCCCTGAGCGCCGCCAAGTCCTACGGCCTCCCCCCGGAGATCTGCTCCGCCCACCGCATCATGGCCGCCATGTTCCTCAAGGGGTGGGCCCCGCCGCCCAACGTCATCATGTGGAGCAATACCGCCTGCGAGAACGAGGCCAAGACCGGAGGGACCCTGGCCGCGGCCTACGGTATCCCCGGTCTCTTTCTGGACCGGCCCTATCACCACACCGAGCAGGCGGAGGAATACCTGGCGGAGGAGCTGGAGGACATGGTGGGCAGGTTGGAGGAGCTATCGGGGCACCGCATGGACTACGATAGGTTGGGGCAGGCCCTTGAGCTCTCGGCGGAGATGACAGCGCTGGCCCAGGAGATCTATGAGCTGCGAAGGGCCGTGCCCTCCCCCCTGGGGAACAGGCGGGCCATCGAGCTCTGGCTGGTGGCCTGGTACTCCCAGGGCACACACGAGGCTGTGGACTACTACCGGCAGGTCCGGGACGAGTTGAAAGCGATGATAGATGAAGGCAGGGGCGCCGCCCAGCATGAAAAATTTCGCCTCATCTCGGTGCTCACCGCCCCCTTCCACGCCTGGAAGACCCTGGACTGGATGGAGCGGGAGCACGGGGCCACGATTGTGGCCGACCCCGATAACGCCCACTGGGACAACTGGGAGCTGGACCTTTCCCGGCCCTACCTCAGCCTGGCCCGCCGGGCCTTTGTCAGCCCCGTCATAAAGCACTTGAACGGCCCCATGACCGATATGGTCACCGACCTGGTCGAGGCGGTCAAGACCCACCAAGCAGACGGGGCCATATACTTCGCCCACGTCGGCTGCCGCCAGGGGTGCTCCGCCATCCGCACCATCAAGGACACCCTGATGGAGGAGGCGGGCATCCCCACCCTGGCCCTGGACTGCGACTTCATGGACCCCACCTTCGTCAGCGAGGAAGAGACCAAGGACAAGATCGAGGCCTTCCTGGAGATGCTGGAGGACCGGCGATAGGGGAGCCCGTCACAACCTGGTCATGCCCAGGTTTTCCATGAAGGAATCCAGCGGGTCGAAGGCCTTGGCCTCATCGAACCGGCGCTTGTCCTCCATGTCGCTTTCAGAGGTCATCACCGGGATCCCCTCTTTGAGCAGGGCGAGCCTGGTCTCCCCCGTCACAACTTGGTCATGCCCAGGTTTTCCATGAAGGAATCCAGCTGGTCGTAGACCTTGGCCTCATCGAACTGGCGCTTGTCCGCCATGTCGCTTTCATAGGTCATCACCGGGATCCCCTCTTTGAGCAGGGCGAGCCTGGTCTCCATGGTTCCCATGCAGGCGATCTCACAGCCCCGATTGAGGTGCATAATGGCTCCATCGGTGTGCCATTCCCGGGCCAGCCGGAGAGTGATCTCGTTTTTCGACTGGGGCAGGTAGTGGAGGTCATAGACCGGCATCTCCAGGAGCCACTGGGCCAGGGCCCTGAGGGCGTCATCCCGGGTCCGGAGCGGCATACCCCGCTCCTCGGGGTGCAGCGCCCGGCCCCAGGTCCCATCGGGCTGCTCGCCGGGATTGCCGAAGAGAAAGACGCTGTACCAGGAGGCCACCACCACAGCCCCGTATTGCTCCAGGTACCGGTACAGCTTGAGGAAATACCAGGGCGGCTGCACGTCGTCCAAGAGGCGGCAGCGCTCCGTGGCCAGGGCGGCGATGCCGCCGGCCACCCGGTCCTTAACCTCATCCAACAGCACACGGTGAAAGTCCACCGATTCCTTCTTCTCCCGGAAGAGGACCAAGGGGACGAAGAGAGAAAAAATACTCTTCTGGTCCAGGGGGGCCGGGACTGCCTTGTTGAGGGCCATGATCTCGGTCCAAAGGGCCGAGCTCCAGCATTCGTTTTTCACGGCCTCGATGAGGAGCTCGTCGTTATATTCCCTGCCTGAGACCCTCTCCAGCCACTCCACCGCCCCATGGAACTGGGCCACCAGATACTCCCGCCGGATGTCCTCTCTCTCCCCCCGGGCCATCACCGGAAAGTCCACGGCGAAATAGGGCACCCCGAAATGCTCGCTGACCACCTGCCACCACTTGCCATGGGTATCGCAGATGTGCATCTGGAAACAGAAATCGGGCCTGGGAAATTCGCCGCCAAAGAAGTAGCGGTTGAGATACATGGAGCCCCAGTAGTTACGCATATAGGAGCACATATCCATGGCAAATCCCCGGGCCTCGGTCTCCTCCAGGCACTGCTGACTGAGCTGGGGGTCGCTGCCCACGGTGGCCCCATAGGGCTCGCCGGAGAGGTGGACGTAGTCCCCCAGCCCGGCCAGAAGGGCGGTAGGGGCATCGGCCCCCCCGGTGACCACCAGCTTACCCTCTTGCCGGGCGGTGGCGATCTCCCGGTAGTAATTCAGCCGGAGCTCCTTGACCTTGGGCCAGCAGTCCAGGGGCCGGGTCTCATAGTCTGCACGGGCCATTAAGCTTCCCTCCTCAATCGAGTCCGGGCTCCAGCATCTCCAGGAAGGCCTCGATGCGGGTCTTGAACTGCCCCGCGGGCACGGTGACATCGACCTCCAGGTGCAGGCTGGGCACCCCACTCCGGCGCAACAGGTCCATGAGGGGTGGAATGTCAAATTCATGGGGGTCGCAGAACTTCTGCTGGATGAAGACCACCCCCTGAACGCCGTACTCTCCCACCAGCCCCATGATGTGGGGCCATCTCGTCCTCTCCTGATAGTCCTTGGCGGGGCAGGCGGGTTTATGAAGATAGCGATCGGCGATAGAGGACAGGGGGTCCTTCCCCCGAAGGACCCGGTTCCAGAAATACCGGCTTCCGGTGCAGTGGTCGTCGATAACCACCAGACCCCCCATGGACTCAATGAGCCGGATCAACTCGGTATCGTCGTCCTCGCTGCCGATGAGCATCAGCCTGATACCGGAACGGCCCCCTTCCCCCCGGGGGAATTCCCTCAGGGCCTGGGCCAGCCACCCGTTATGCTCCTCCTTGTCGGACAGCATGCTGGAGAGGACCATCTCCATGGCCTCCGCACCCGAGAGGGGCGGGCTTTCGGCCCGCCTCAGCTCATATATCTGCCTCATCAGGCGGCGGTTGTCATCATAGACCTCTATGGCCCGGTCGATATCGGACTCCGGGATGGCGCGGCCCGTCCAGTCCTCCAGAGACCGCCGGAAAAGGGCCAGTTCCGCCTTCAGATAGGGCACGGCGGCGGGGTCCCGGGGCTTGGCCGGCATGGAAATATAGTGGCTATAGGAGACGGGCAGGTGCAGCAACCAGCTTCCGAAGGCCTGGCGGATGTGGATACAGCTATGGGCGGTGACCACCCCGTCCAGGTAATCATATCTCCCCTTGAGGCCCTGGGCCAGGCAGTCGCGGCTGAAGGGGCAGTACATGGTATAGATGTGGCGCTCGCTCACATCCTGGGGCTCGTGGCTGCCCAGGATGCGCACCGGGAGGATGCCGGCGGCATAGAGGATCTCCTCGGGCACATAGGTGCAAAAGTAGCCCAGGACCTTCCCGCCGGTCCTGGCCTTCCAATCCCGGGCATAGTCATGCCGGCTTTCCACCACCTGGTGGAACCTCTCTACCGC
>JAZFUS010000146.1:0-3050 GCA_036447315.1 Dehalococcoidia bacterium | reverse complement strand
GAGCCGCTTCACGGGCTATCTCCGGGCCCTTTATCCGCTGGCCGGCCTGATACTGGCCCTGGGGGTCTCCTGGGCCTGCACGTCCCCCGAGCCCGCAACTCCGATGCCCCAGTCCCCCGCGCCTGAGGCCCCAGCCTTGCCCTCCCCCGCGCCGCGCCCGGCGCCTATGGCACCGGCACCGCCGGCGCCAACAGGCCCACATCCAGCCACGCCCACCGCTGAGGTACCGCCGGCCCCTGCGCCACGCCTGGCGCCTACGGAACCGGCACCGCCGGCGGCGCACACGGCACCGACCCTGTCGGCAGTGGCCCGGGGCCTGGAGGTCCCCTGGAGCCTGGCCTTTGCCCCCGATGGGCGGCTTTTCTTTACCGAGAGGCCCGGCCGGGTGCGGGTAATCGAGGATGGGGTGCTCGATCCGGAGCCCTGGGCCCGGATAGGGGCGGCTCCCCGGGGGGAGGGGGGTCTCCTGGGGTTGGCCCTGGACCCCGACTTCTCCCGGACGGGGTATGTCTATGTATATTACACCCGCCGGGATGGGACGGGCCGTCTGGTGAACCGGGTGAGCCGCCTCCGGGAGGTGGGGGGGAGGGGCGGGGACGAGGAGGTGATCCTGGATGGCATCCCCGGGGCCCGCAACCACAACGGGGGCCGCCTGCGCTTTGGCCCCGACGGGCGGCTGTACATCACCACGGGGGACGCGGGCGATGGTGATCTGGCCCAGGACCTGAGCTCCCTGGCGGGCAAGGTCCTTCGCCTCGATCCCGACGGCTCCATCCCCGGGGACAACCCCTTTCCCGGCTCCCCCGTGTACTCCTACGGGCACCGCAACCCGCAGGGCCTGGACTGGCATCCGGATACGGGTACCCTGGTGGCCACCGAGCACGGCCCCTCGGCCCATGATGAGGTGAACGTGATTGTGCCCGGGGGAAACTACGGGTGGCCGCTGGTAAGCGGGGAAGGGCGGGACCCGGGGTCCATCGGTCCGCTACGGCAGACGGGGCGGGAGACATGGGCGCCCTCGGGCGCCAGTTTCTATACCGGGGACCTGTTCCCCCGGTGGCGGGGTGACTTTTTCCTGGCCGCGCTGAGGGGCAGGCACCTGCGCCGCCTTCGTCTGGACGGCCCGGCGGGTGGGGTGATCGAGGAGGAGGTCCTGTTCCGGGGTGAATTGGGGCGGCTTCGCGACGTGGTGGTGGGCCCCGACGGCGCCCTCTACCTGGCCACCAACAACCGGGACGGGCGGGGCTCGCCGGCGGCCGATGACGACCGCATCCTGCGGGTGGTGCCTTAGGGTCCCGCTGCGCCGCGCCCGGCGCACACGGTTCCGGTCCTACCGGCGGCGCATACGGCTCTGGCCCTGCCGGCGGCGCATACGGCTCTGGCCCTGCCGGTGGCTCCGGCCCTACCTGCGCCGCGCCCGGCGCCTACGGCTCCGGCCCTGCCGGCGGCCGATGACGACCGCATCCTGCGAGTGGTGCCCCAGGGTCCCGCTCCTATGGCTCCGGCCCTGCCAGCGCCATAGGCAATCTCAAAGCCGATAGCGTTGTGCAGCCTTTAGCCCCACACCAAATTCTTCACTGCACCCCCCGCGCCGCGCCCGGCGCCTATGGCTCCGGTCCTACCGGCTAGGCGTCCAGCTTGGTCAGGCCCAGGCTCTCCATGAAGGACTCCAGGCGGTCCATGACCTGGGCCTCGGAGAAGTCCCTGGGGTCGGGGTTGGAGGCCTCGTAGAGCATGGTGGGGACGCCGATCTGCTGCAGGCCGCGCTGGGACTCGACGAGCCCGGCGGCTCCCCCCTTGCAGGAGATATCCTGATGCAGGAGTACGCCGTCGGCGTGCCAGTCCTGGGCCACCACGGGCACCTCATGGACCTTGGGACCGATGAGGAAGTCGGTGGGCATGCGGGCATACTCGATAAACAGATCGACCATGGCATTGACCCCGTCCTCCCGGGTCCGGAGCTCCTGGCCCCGCATCCAGGGCGGCTCAACCACGTGGTAGTGCCCGTCATCATCCACCGAGAAGGCGCTGAACAGGCAGAATATGGTGCGCCCGCCGATAACCGACGCCCCGAACTCCCTGGGGAACTTGAGGAACGGCGGGTAGTAGTAGGGGGGCTGGCCCTCGTGGAGCAGGCGGCACCTCTCCGTGGCCAGGGAGGCTATCCCGTCCCGCACCCTCTGCTCGGTCTCCTCAAAGAGCATCTGGAGGGCATCGGCCCCGTCCTTGGTGCGGTTGGAGGTGGTGGCCATGGCGGCATAGGAGTTGATGAGCCGGAGGTCCAGGGGGGCGGGAGTGGCCCGTTGAAGCATGGCGATCTGGGCCCAGTACCACCGGCAGCGCCACTCGTTTTTCACCGCCTCCAGGAAGAGCTCATCCTGGAACACCTTCCCGGTGACCTTCTGCATCCACTCGATGGCCTCGTAGATCTGGGCGGACAGGTAGTTCTTCTTGACGCTGGGGTCATGATCGGAGGGGATCATGGGCATATCGATGCTGTACATGGGGACCTTGTAGTGCTCGGCATAGAGCTGGGCGGTCTTGGACTGGGCCTCGCACATGTGTACTTCGAGGATAAAATTGGGGTGGATATATTCCCCGTTGGGCGCCTTGTTCTGGAAATTGAGATAGGCCGAGCCCAGGTTGGTGCGGAGGGTGCCGCAGATGTCGTGGCCGAAACCCCGGCTCTCCATGGCCTCATTGCACTGGATGGCCAGGCGCTTGTCCCGCAGGATCCGGGCGAAGTAGGGGCCGAAGCCGAAGGGGTTGACATCGCCCAGGCCCATGGGCAGGGCTGTCAGGTCGGCATAGCCCCCGACGAAGACCGTTCCTCCCCGTTCGTTGGACGACCACAGGCGTTTAACGTAGTTCCGGCGTACCTCTTTCATAAACGCATAGGATTCCAGGGGTTTGGTCTCATATAGGGCTTTGACTGCCATATCGATCCTCCCTTGTGGCTCTTCCTAGAAGTGTAAGCTTGCGTTCCTTATCTGTCAACCGGACGGCCTCCGGGGCGCCGTCACAATTTAGTCACAATATAGTCACACTAT
>JAZFUS010000145.1:0-6213 GCA_036447315.1 Dehalococcoidia bacterium | reverse complement strand
ACCGGAGATATCGGTCTGCCATCCGGGAAACAGCAGCAG
The DNA here is from genome assembly GCA_036447315.1 of Dehalococcoidia bacterium. Taxonomy (GTDB): domain Bacteria; phylum Chloroflexota; class Dehalococcoidia; order JACVQG01; family JAZFUS01; genus JAZFUS01. The sequence continues at coordinate 6,174 of JAZFUS010000145.1, read as the reverse complement.
CACCCCGGCCCCGCCCAGGGCGAGCCTTTCCCAGAGCCGGGTGCGGAGCAGAAAATAGCCCTCCAGGGCCCCGGCCAGGGCCACCACCCCCATAACCGCGGTGGAGACGGCGAAGATTATCTCCAAGGCCGGTCCCTGCATGATGAGCGCCTGGTTATAGACAAAGATAAAAGGCACAATCATAGCCACGATGCCCAGGCGGACAGCTTGGAGGCCGGTACGCCAGACATTGCTATCGGCAATAGCGGAGGCGGCATAGACCGACAGGCAGACGGGAGGGGTTATCAGTGCCACCACGGCGAAGTAGAGCATGAACAGGTGGGCCGCCAGTTGCGGCACATCCATGGCGATAAGGGCCGGGGCCACCATGACAGCCATGACGATATAGGTTGTGAGGAGGTCGAGGCCGGTCCCCAGCACGAAGGCGGCGCCGGCGGCCAGCAGCAGCAGCACCAGCTTGTTGCCACCAGCCATCTCCACCAGACCGCCCGAAAGCCGGACCCCCAGGGCGGTTATGGCCACCGAGCCCATGATTATGCCCACCACCCCGGCGGCGGGGCCGATCTTCATGATGCCCAGGGCCCCTCCCTCCAGGGCTCCCAGCGTCCTGGTGATATTCATCCGAGTACGTTTTCGAAGGAAGCTGACCGCCACCAAGACCACCATAGCCGCCAGCCCGGACCTTACCGGCGTGTATCCCTGGAAGGCCAGGAGATAAACGAGGGTGGCCACCGGCAAGAAAAACTGCCAGCCGTCCCTCAAGGTTGCCCAGAATGAAGGCAATTCCGAGCGCGGCAGTCCCCGAAGTCCCATTTTTGCCGCCTCGAAGTCCACCTGAACGAACACCGCCAGGTAGTAAAGAGCGGCCGGTATGAAGGCCGCCACCACGATCGACCAGTATGATATCTGCAGCAGGTCGGCCATGAAGAAGGCGATAACCCCCATGACCGGCGGCATGAGCACTCCGCCCGTGGAGGAGACCGCCTCCACCGCCCCGGCGAAGTGGGAACTGTAGCCCGTCCGTTTCATCAGGGGAATGGTGAAGGACCCGGTGGTGGCCACATTGGCCACGGCCACCCCGGAGATGGTGCCATAGGAGGCACTGGCCATCACCGCCGCCTTGGCCGGCCCTCCCCGGTAGCGGCCCATGGTGGCAAAACCCAGGTTGAGGAAGAACTCACCGGCCCCGGCGTTCACCACGAACTGGGCGAAAATGATGAATATAGCGATGACGGTGGCGAACAGCTCCATGACGATACCGAAGATGCCCTCGGGGGCGAAGGCCAGCTGTCCCACCACCCGGGGCCAGGTCGATCCCGCCGCAAACATGATGCCGGGGAAGTAGTTGGCGTACTTGGTATAGAAGATAAAGAAGATGGCAATAAAAACCAGAGGCAGTCCCAGGGTCCGGCGGGCAGCCTCCAGACTGGTGCCGAACAGGATCACGCCCAGAATGACTTCTATGGTACCGGGCATGGTGTAGATGAGGATCATCCGGTCGTAGTGATAAAAGAAGTAGAGAGACGGTGCCAGGCTGACCAGGAAGAGCAGGGCGTCGTACCAGGGCAGCCGGTCTCGTGGGGCTTTCTTGGTGGCCGGCATCAGCAGGAAGCATAGCCCCAGGATGAACGCGTAGCTCAACCCACGGTGGTGCCCAAACAGGAAGATTTCGAATAGCTCGAAGAAGTCCAGGGCATAGAGCAGGTGGTAAAGGGACATACCTATGGTGAAGATGAAAACGAAGCGGCGCATGCCCCCGGAATACTGCCTCATATCATATCACCATTGACCCAGTCTGTATGAGGGCCGGATTATCACTGCCTGGAGGAATCCGAGGGCTCCCCCGCTCCGGGCGGGGGAGCCCTCTTTTATATCAACTCTACCGCATGGCCAGGAATTGCTGATTTTTCTGCTCGTTCTCCGCCGTCCAGATGCCCTGCTCCTTGAAATACCTGATGGCACCGGGGTGGACAGGGGCTACCTGTACGCTGATGGCGTTGTCCAGGCTCCAGGGCGTGAGCCAGGCGTGGGCGGCGACCATCTCGTCATAGTTGGCATAGAAGGTCTGCATCAGCAGATAGACCACATCGGGATCCGTATCTTCATGGACATACAGGCCGAAGGGAATGCTCCATACCGGCACATCCTGCTTGTTGCCGAAGAGGCCCTTAGGCCACACGCTGGCTGAGATAGCCTCCTCGGGGTGAGCGGCGGCCGCCCTCTCCACCACATCGACAGGGATGGGAATGGGATATACATCATGGGTCTGGCTCAGCTCCGCAATAAAGGGGGCAACCCCGTACCACAGGATATCGGCCTTGCCCTCCACCAGGCCGCGCTGGGCCTCGCTGATGACTGGGAAGCTCAGTATTTCAACATCATCTTTGATCCCCGCGGCTTCAAAGATGGCGGCCACGGTGGTCCCGGTGCCCGCCCCGGGGATCTCGGCATATACTTTCTTACCCCTGAAATCCTCCAGTGTTTTGATATCGGGGTCGAGGGTGATGAACATGAAGTTCAGGGCGTTGCCGAAGTTCATCACATTGATGGGGAAGGGCATTACGCCCGGGTCAAACTTCATCGCATTGATCTGATAATCACTGCCCTGCCATCCACCAGCAATCAGGTGGGCGTCGGTTATGCCCATGTCCAACTGGTTCCCGCTCATCAGGCCAAAGGCCGGTCCGCCCACCATCATGGGCTGTGGGGTGACATTGATCCCGGTATATTTGGTCCAGTTCTGGGTCATGATGGAGCCGATGACATAGGTCATGCTGCCCACCGGCATGACGGCAAAGGTCATGGTCTTGGGCAGGGGTTTGGGTGTGGCCACCGGTGCCGGTGCCGGTGCGGGAGCGGGCGCCGCCTTCCGGCACGCGGGCAGCAGCGCGATCATGACAACCACCAGCAATGATGCGAAAATGAGCCTTCTCTTCATGGCACTCCCTTTCAGGTTATTGTGTCGGGGTTCCCTCGATAAGTTTTTCGATGAGGCAACCTATAATGGGGTGAATACTACACCCAGTTATGTTTGTTGTCAACCCTGATACCGCGAGTCTTTTGTCCGGGCCCCGGGCAGCCGCCGCCCGGAAGTTCCGGCGCAATTGTTATGACAAATTACACCGGAATACGAAAAAGCCTGGCGGCGTTCTCACCCAGGATCTTCTGCTTGGCCTGCTGGCTGATATCGGCCTTCTGCACCAGGGCTACCGAGGGTTTCATGAAGTGGGGCCCTACGGGATAGTCGGTGCCCAGGACAATCTTGTCCTCGCCATAGGTGTCAAAGGCGCATTTGAACTCAACGGGGCGCCAGTGGGGGGGAGCACTTTCAAAGAAGAGCTGGGAGAGATGGGCCTCTAATCTCCGGGCCTTCTCCTGCGCTATCCCATCGAGCTCGGCGATGTCGGCGTCACCCCGGTAGTAGTGAGAAAAAGTTGGGTTTACCCGCCCCATGTAACCGAAGTAACCGGCACCCAGGTGGGGCACCAGGATCTTCACGGTGGGGAACCTGTCCAGCAGGGTGCCGTACACCAGCCGGACCATGGCCCGCTGCACGTTCTCCAGCCGGGCATAGCTGAAAATGATGTCAAATCCCCAAAAGGGGTCCGTTTCCGCCGGATAGGAAAAGGGGGATATCACCACCGGGATATCCAACTCGGCCGCCTTCTCCCAGAACCCATAATAGCGCTCGGAGTCCAGGGGACGGCCGCGGTGGTGGGTGGAGATGCCCACACCACACAGCCCCAGCTCCCGGACGGCCCGCTCCAATTCCTTGGAGGCGGCCTTCCCCTCCATAGGCACGTGGGCCAGGCCCACGAAACGCTTGGGATAACGGGCCACGATCTCAGCGCAGCAGTTGTTGATGTAGGGGGCCAGCCTCGTCGTGTTCCACTCCGACCAGGTTGGGAGCTGCAACACCGCCATATCCACTCCGGCGGCGTCCATCTCCTCGAGCTGGCGGTCCATCTCGAAGAAAAGGGGGGTGGGGCCGGAGAGGTGGATGCCGTTGCGCCACATGTGGGCAGCCCCCTGCTTATCCCGGGTTACCGATTCCCCCCTGCGGACGAGATATTTCTCCAGGGTTTCGAAATGCTTCTTCGGGAACCAATGGTGATGTGTGTCAATGATCATAGAATCTCCTTATTTAGAATGTGGCCTGACACTTTCTTTCCTATCGGAACTTGCCGGTTCCGGCATCCTGTCCGAAGTGGCAGGCCTAAAGCTTCAACAGGTCGCCCCATTTATTCCTCATCTTTTCCGTCAGCTCGGGACTGATCGTGACCTCCTTTGGGAACTCATCTATCCACTCGTAGGGCTTGCAGGCATCGATGATGGCCCGGGAGTTGAAATAGCCGTCGGCGGGTTTGCGAATCATGGTGTCTAAGGGTGTGCTCCAGGCCCTTCGGATTATGTCTATGTCGGTTGCCGGGTCCGACCTGGTACACAGGGCCCACAGAACCTGCTGTATATCGTTGGGGTCTATGTCCTCGTCCACCACGATAACGTATCTCCCATGGTAGGCGGCCGGGCGGTTCTGGGAGGCCAGGAACCCCGCCTGCCGGGCATGCCCCGGATAGCGTTGCTTGATGGAGACCACTATAAGCTGCTGTACCCCGACCTCGCTGACCCAGACTCCCCTCACGTCGGGGACGGAGCTCCTCTCCAGGGCATTGTGGAGCAGGGCGGCGGCCTTGGAGGTGTTGAACAGGGTTCCCTCGTTGGGCGGACGGTGAGGCGGGTGCCCCAGCAATATGGGGTCGTTTCGATGATAGACCCGCTCCACCTCCAGTATGGGGGCCTCTCGCTCCTTGCTGGCGTAGTAGCCGGTCCATTCGCCGAAGGGCCCCTCCATGCGTGTCTTGCCGGGGGGGCAGAAACCCGCTATCACGATCTCGCTATCGGCGGGGATGGGCAGGCCGGTTATCTCCTCCTTGATGATTTTTATCGGTTTCCCGTTGACGGCCCCCATATAGCTGTATTCCGAGCCTGCAGGGACCTCGGTGCCGGCCACCCTGAAAATAAGGGGGTGATGCCCCACCGATATGGCTACGGGGCAGGGCTTTCCCTGAGCATGCCATTTCTCGTAATGGATCCGCCCATGCTTGCCCGGTGAGATATAGAGGGCTGTGGTCTTCTCGTCCTGGATCATGATCCGGTAGGTCCCCAGGTTGACCTCACCGGTGTCGGGGTCCCGGGTGATGACCGCGTCCCCGGTGCCGATGTAACGGCCTCCATCCAGCTCATGCCACCGGGGCACGGGAAACTCAAACAGGTTAATATCCTTCCCGGAATGGACATTCTCCAGTATGGGCCCGCTGTCAACCTCTTCATAGGGGTACTCGTCCAGCCTGCTTTCCCAATCGGCCATTTTCTCCCGCCAGGTCTGCACCAGCTCCGCATTCGATGAGTTCGGCGGGAGGTTGAAGGTAAGCTCCAGCCGCGTCCGGGTGGCGGTGGAGCCGCTCAGCACCCTGTAGCCCCGGGGATAGCCGGCGATGTTGTCGAAAAGGAGGGCGGGACCGTTCGGCCGGTGGCCGTTGAGCGCGGTGAGGGCGCCAACCTCCAGGTCCCAGTCCGCCTCGTCTACCCTCTGAAGCTCTCCCATCTTTTCCACCTCGGCCAGCCAGTCTCTCAGGTCATTGGTTTCCATCTCGCACCTCCCCTTTTTTTTATGATATCGATAGGGCCTTAGTCGAAAGCACCAGACGCCTGGAGCCCCAGGAACTGCTCCCCGGACATTCCCAGAAGCTGCTTACATACATACTCGTTAGCCTCTCCAAACAGGGGAGCCGTCCTGATATCGGCCTTGGTTTTGCTCAGTTTAATGGGCCACCCGTAGTGGTTGCACCACCCTATCTCCGGGTGCTCCCGCCGCGGAAAGTAGTCCCGGTGGCGTATCTGGGGGTCCCGGTCGATGACATCACAGGTTGACTGTACCATTCCAGCCGCCACTCCCACAGCCTGAAGCTGCCGCATCGCCTCCCCGGCAGTATGGCGGATAGTCCACGCGGCCACCAGCGGGTCGAGTTCATCCTCATGGGTTTTACGGGCCTCAAGGGTGGCAAACCGCTCGTCCCGGCCCCACTCAGGAGTGCCCATGGCCATGTAAAGACTTTGCCACTCCTCTTCCGTGAACACGGCCATGACACACCATTGGTCGTCACCGAGGCAGGG
>JAZFUS010000144.1:0-3164 GCA_036447315.1 Dehalococcoidia bacterium | reverse complement strand
CCGAAGAAAGCGTGGGCGGCCATGAGGCCGGGGGTGCTTCCGTGGATGGCGGTGTCGTTGTAGAACATGCGGAAATAGTCGATGACCGGCTTTTTCAGGTTCTCTCCGAAGTTCTTGCCGCAGGACTTGGCCGTTCTCAGGACAAAACCGATCCTCCCCTCGAAATAGGGCACCATGGCGCCGCAGTGATGGGTAATGAATTTGATGTTGGGGAACTTATCGAAGACCCCGCTGAATACCAGGCGGGTCATGGCCGCCGTGGTCTCATAGGGCCATCCCCAGATACACCATATCCAGTACCGGGAGGTATGTTCGGAGGCGTAGTCCGGGGTCTGCTCCCGGCGGGGGTGGATCCAGATGGGCAGGTCAAACCCGGCCATAAGCTCGTACAGGGGCATATACTCCGGTGAGTCCATGGGTTTGTCGTTTATGGGGGTATGTATGATGACCCCCTTTAGTCCCAGCTCCTTGACGGCCCGCTCGGCCTCTCTCAGGGCAGCGTCCATGTTGTTCATGGGCAGCGTGCCCACCCCGGCGGCAAACCGCTCGGGGTGGCGGGACACGGCCTCGGCTATCTCGTCATTGGCCAGCCTGGCCAGGTCGTAGGCCACCTCGGGCCCGCCCAGCGCCTCGGGGACCGGCCCCACGGTGGTGACCACCTGCCGGTAGTCCTCACCGAAGGCGTCCATGACCTTGAACCTCTTGTCCAGGTCGCTCAGCGACTCCAGTTCCAGCATGCCAAAGCTCCTGCCGGCCTGTTTGTAGAGTGCCTCTTTGTATTTCTTGGGCATAAGGTGGGAAAAGATGTCGATCTTCATGGATAGGGACTCCTTTCGGTTGGTTATTGTCTCTCCGCCAGAATGTCGAAAAAGCCTTCCAGCTTGTCCTTCATATCCTCAGTGGAAACGAAGGAGGGGTCGGTGAAGTCGCAGTCCAGGGCCAGGGTAGGGATGCCCGCCTGCTCCCTAACGGCATCCCGCACCGTCCTGATGGCGGCACAGCCGTGCCGGCAGCCGGTATGGGCCCAGAAGAGGGCCCCATCGGCCCCATAGGCCAAGGCATCCTCCACCGTATCCTGGACCATGGCCTCCTGCAGGGGGCCGGCCAGCTGGCGGAGGGTGGGGTCGGCAAAGCACTTTTGGGCCAGGGCCTCTATGGGATCGGCCAGGCCCGGGTCCCACTCACCCCAATGGGAGGAATAGGGGCAGGTCACTATGCGGGCCCCATGTTCGCGCTCCATCCAGTCGAGTAGATTCCAGCAATGGGAGGGGGGCGCGAACACCGTTATGAGGCGGTACCTCTCCGGAGCCATGGTCCCCTTCTCCCCGACCTCCCGAAGCTCGTCTCGAACGGCCGTGAAGAACTCTACCGCCTGGGGGGAGCCGCAGAAGAGCCAGTTAACGTAGTTGAGCTGAGCCCCCCGGCGGTTGGAGATGGGGCTGGGAACCGCCTTCCTCATCTCCCCTATCTCCCGGTTGAGGGCTATCTGCTGCTCCGTGAAGCCCAGGCTCTCCCTCAGCCGGTCCTGGTCCAGACGACGGCCGGTATGTTCCTCCAGAAAGGAGACCATGTCCTTCAGCTCCCGGGCGGTGTGCTGTATCTCCCTCTCCCCGTGATGGTAGGGCCGGTCCAGGAAAAAGCCGGGCATTCCATAGATCTCGCGGACCATATCTCCCGTTTTGGCGCAGTTGTCACAGGTGGCGCCGCTCCACACCAGGGCGTCCAGGTGGGGGGCCCAACCCCGGATGAACTGGGTGACTATGGCCCGGTGTACCGAGCAGATCTCCGGGGGCAGGCCGAACTGTTTGGCGGTGGCGAAGACATCCTCATAGTTCTTCAGGCTGACCATGAGCATGGTTCCGCTGCTTTCCAGGAGGAGGGGAGCGATGTCCATAGCGTAGAGGACCTCGGGGGGGACCATGCCGCAGATGGCCACGGCCGGTTTCCCTTCCCGGCCGGCGGTCAGCACCCGGCTAAAGTAGAGGCTGAGAAGCTCATAATAAAGCTCATCGCAACGGGTGGTGGGGTGGGCGCGGCGGTGATGGCGCATGCCCTCAAAGACAGCAATCATGGCCTCGTATTTGGTGGTGTCGAGAGCTACTTTCATTATTTGGTGCTCGGGCTGTATAATTGACGACTGAGGCTGGCACTCCACAGGCTAAGGCATGGCCCGGCCCCGTGTCAAGTTGGGAATCTGAAAAGGGAGCCTCTTAAGCGATATGACTAAAGCAAGCTCGCAGCTGTGGCCGACCAGGCCACTGGATAGCTGGCAGAAATGCAAGGAGCTCCGGCTCAATCACTACCGGGAGCTGGGCGAAGCCAGGGAAAAGGGAGAGCTGGTGGTTGCCGGCTCGGCCTGGGAGGGCATGGCGCTGCCCTCGGGGCTGGGGGACTACGTGTTCCTGGGCGGCGAGCCCTACGGGGCCTCCATTGCCTCGGATGGGGAGTTTACCCAGGCCTGCGTCGAGGCTGTTGAGGCCCGGGGATTTGCCCGGGAGATGTGCGCTCACATGCGAAACTACATGGGCTCGGTGTATCTGGACCGCTACCTCTTTGGCGGCCCTTTCCCCAAGCCCGACTTCTGCCTCACCCTTCACATCTGCGATCATCATGCCAAGTGGTATCAGATGCTGGGCGAGCACCTGGGTATCCCCTACTTCGGTATCGACGTGCCCGTGGCCGATAACCGGGTGAGGCGGGAGGACAGGATTGAGTATGTGGCCTCTCAGTTCTATGATGCCATCGACTGGATGGAGAGGGTCTCGGGGAGGCCCTGGGACGACGAGAGGTTCATCGAAGGCCTGAACTACAGCTGCGAGTCGGTCTCCCTTTTCAGCCAGATCATGATGTTGAATCAGGCGGTTCCCGCCCCCCTGGACTACAAGTCCCTGCTCACCCTGTATCTCCCGTCGGTTCTCATCCGGTACCGAAAAGAGGCTGTGGAGTTCTACCGCCTGCTCCGGGATGAGGTGGCCGAGCGTGTGGCCGAGGGCATCGCCGCCCTTGGCACGGAGCGATTTCGGCTCTTCCACGATAGCCAGCCGCCCTGGTATTTTTTGAAGATGTTTCGCCTGCTGGAGAGCTACGGGGCGGTGTGTGTCGGCTCCCTGTACATGGCCAACTTCGGCGCCTTCGTGGCCGGCGATGATGGGGTGTGGTCCCCC
>JAZFUS010000143.1:0-4349 GCA_036447315.1 Dehalococcoidia bacterium | reverse complement strand
GGATCGCCGTCAAGGCCAATGTCCGCACCACGGCCAGCGCCATGCATAGCCTGAACGCAGGTCTTCGGGTTGCCTTCTCCAGTGGGGCGGTGATGGGCATAACCGTGGTGGGTTTCGGCCTCCTCGGCCTGAGCATTATCTACCTGGCATTCCAGGGCCTCAATATCGTCGAAATCATCGTGGGTTTTGGCTTTGGTGCCTCATCCATCGCCCTCTTTGCCAGGGTGGGTGGCGGCATTTTCACCAAGGCGGCCGATGTGGGCTCCGACCTGGTGGGCAAGGTGGAGATGGATATCCCTGAGGACGACCCCAGGAATGCCGCCGTTATCGCCGACAACGTGGGTGACAACGTGGGCGACGTGGCCGGAATGGGGGCCGACCTCTTTGAGTCCTATGTGGGTTCCATAATCGCCACCATGGCCCTCTCGGCGGTGGCCGCGGTGGCCTTAAATGTGGACAGGCTTGTGCTGATGCTGCTGCCCATGCTGGTGGCGGCGCTGGGGGTGGCGGCCTCCATCATCGGGACCTTCTTTGTCCGGGTGGGCGAGGGGACCAAGATGGAGGGGTTGCTCATGGCCCTGCGCCGCGGCATCTGGATAGCTTCCCTGCTGGTGGCCGGCCTCACCTTCGGGGCCATAAGCATGCTGGGGCTCCCCCTCGGCATTTTTTGGGCGGTAGTGGCGGGGCTGGTGGCGGGCAACCTCATCGGGCTCAGCGTGGAGTACTACACCTCCTACAGCTATGGCCCCACCAAGGCCGTGGCCGAGGCCGCCCGCACCGGGACCGGGACCATCATCATCCAGGGGTTTGCCACCGCCATGAAGAGCACCTGGATCCCCGTGGTAGTGGTGGTGGCGGCGGTCCTGACGTCCTTCGAGCTTGCCGGCCTCTACGGGGTGGCCATCGCCGCCGTGGGCATGCTCTCCACCCTGGGCATTACCCTGGCCACCGATGCCTATGGTCCGGTGGCCGATAACGCCGGCGGCATTGCCCAGCAGGCCGGCCTCGACCCCGAGGTCCGGGAACGCACCGATGCCCTGGACTCCCTGGGGAATACCACGGCGGCCACGGGCAAGGGCTTCGCCATCGGCTCGGCGGCCCTCACCGCCCTGGCCCTGATGGCGGCCTTTGCGGGCACGGTGCAAATGCTCATGCAGAAAAATGACCCCAGTTATGTCTTTACCGTGAGCCTCTTGGAGCCCCAGGTAATCTCCGGGCTCCTCATCGGGGCCATGCTGGTCTTCCTGTTCTGCGCCCTGACCATGAATGCCGTGGGCAAGGCGGCCTTTGAGATCGTCAACGAGGTGCGCCGCCAGTTCCGGGAGATCAAGGGTCTCTGGGAGGGGACGGCCCGGGCCGAGTACGGGCGCTGCGTGGACATAAGCACCCGCACCGCCCTCAAGGAGATGATTTTTCCCGGCGCCCTGGCCATCCTGGTCCCCATTGCGGTGGGCATGCTCCTGGGGCCGGAGGCCCTGCTGGGCCTGCTCATGGGGGCCATAAGCTCCGGCTTTCTGATGGCCATAACCATGGCCAATGCCGGCGGCTCCTGGGACAACGCCAAAAAGTGGATCGAGGCGGGGAACCTGGGGGGTAAGGGGTCCGATGCCCATAAGGCGGCGGTGGTGGGGGACACGGTGGGCGATCCCTTTAAGGATACCTCGGGGCCCGCGCTGAACATCCTGATTAAACTCATGTCCATCGTCTCCCTGGTGTTTGCACCGGTGTTCGTGGCCGTGGCCTGAAGGGTCGGTCCCGCGGGCAGTCGAAATTCTCACCTCAACCCATGGCCCCCTGTCCTCGAAGAGAGGGGGAAAGAGAAACTAGGGGGACACCCCCTGTAACCCCTACCAGGGACAGACTTCCCCTAATGACCTCAGCCCACGGGGCGAAAAGCCCCTCTGGACTCCCCGGATATGCTTCCTGAAACCAGGGGGGCAAACCCTGTAACCCCCACCAGGGACACGCCCCGCCTTTATACCTCAGCCCACCGGACAAAAACCCACGGGGCAAAAAGCCCCCTGGACACCCCGATACACGCCCTGTAATCCCCACCAGGGATAGACTTCCCCTTATGACCTCAGCCCACAGGGCGAAAAGCCACCTGGCCCTACCACCCAGGGCTTATAACGGAGATAAATGCATACTGGCATGGACAAGAGTGAGGCAAAATACCCTTGACGGCGCCATTGCTATGGGCCATATTCTCTATATAGGAGAGGTAATGTGCTGCTAGAGGGATATTCGGCGGAAACAATGCCCTTCAGCCTGAATGGGGAGACAAGGCGAGTTAATTACTTGACCCGCGTCGACCCCCTTTCAGGGAATGTGTCCAAGATCTCGGAGGAAAGGGCTAAAAGGGGTATCGCGGTATCCCTCGATGTCGACATCAAGCCGGTAGAGAAGTGCATGTTCTGCGACTACCAGGAGTTTACCCCCCGGGAGCGCATCGAGCACGCTTCGGGGGCTGTCACGGTCCCCAACCTGTATCCCTGGGAGAAGTACGACTGGGTCACCATCTATCCACCCTTTGAAAACCACAAGCTGCTTCTGCCCGAGCTGTGTTTCGAGGACCTGGAACGGATGCTGGAGTCCTCCTATGACCTGGCCCTCCTCTGCGCCCGGGACCCGGACGTAATATCCTTTATGGACTTCACCAACTGGGGCGCCTTTGCCGGGGCCTCCCAGCAGCATCCCCATTCCCAGCGCAAGAGTGTGAGCTGTGTCCCCGACCCCAGGCAGGCGCAGGAATTACGGCTCTGCCGGGGGCTCCTGGAGCGGCATGGCAGGAACCCCTTTGATCAGCTGGCGGAGGAGGAGCGGGCCTCGGGCGTAAGGGTCATCAGCGACGGTGATATTTTCATGGCGTCAGCCTTTGCGCCCACCTGCGCCGACGAGGTGATCGTGTTTCCCAGGGAGCAGGTCTCGCATATCCTGCAAACCAGCATTCGCGAACGGGAAAGCATGGTCCGCTCCCTGCTGGATGTCTTTCCGGCCCTCTTTTTCTACAGGGGTAAGACGGACCTCAACATAGTTGTGCACATGGCCCCCTTCCGGGACATGGAGGAGGCCAGAAAATACTTCCGGTGGCACATGCATATCCTCCCCCGGCGCACCTCCTTGCCCGTTGACAGGGCCGGTGCCGAGATAGGCTTCGATACCGATGTCGTGGACACGTTGCCGGAAACGACGGCTGAGGTCCTGAGGAGATGGTGCGTGGAGGGTCCCCGGGAGGAACTGCTGGCCAAACTGCGGGATGGCGCCCCGAATCAGAGGCTGGTGGAGCAATTTCACCGGTATGCGGGCGCCGGCTGCCCGGCCCCGGCCCACGCCCGCGTCTGATCTGATTAGGTAGGGCGCTTCTGTCCGCCCCCGGCCGTCGCCGTTTTTATCGTTATCCCGTAAATGGCGTGTCCCGGCCCCTATTTGCGTAAAAAGGGATTGAGATTGCGCTCCTGGCCGATGGTGGAGTCGGGGCCGTGTCCGGGGTAGACCACGGTGCTATCGGGCAGCGCCATGAGCTTTGTGGAGATGGAGTTCATCAGCTGGGGGTAGTCGCCCCCGGGCAGGTCGAAGCGGCCGATGCCGAGGTTGAACAGGGTATCTCCGGAGAAAACCACCCCGTCCACCAGGAGGCAGATACCGCCCGGGCTGTGGCCCGGGGTGTGGAGCACCACGAACTTCAGGTCTCCCACCTCTATGCTGTCGCCGTCCTGTAGCAGCCTGTCGGCGTCGGGAGGGGTCTCCATGGTGAGCCCCCAGGTCGAGCCACCCTCGGCCGCCCTCTTTACCACCTGCACCTCATCGGCGTGGTAGGCAAGCTCCGCCTGGGTGGCATCCTTGACCTGCTTCAAGACGCCGATGTGGTCCATGTGCCCGTGGGTGAGTACAATGACCTTGGGGGTGAGCTTCAGGGCCTTGAGGTTCTCCAGGATGGTCTCGGTCTCTGCCCCGGGGTCGATGATCATGCCCTCCCCGGTGGTCTCATCACCCACCAGGTAGCAGTTGGACATGAACGTCCCCAGCTCTAACATCTTCAGGATCATTCCGCCAACCCCTTATCAGCCTGCCTGTTCGGACTCTTTTCGCTTGAAGTAGAGGAAATAACCCATCAGGGCCAGGCCGGGGTTGTAGGCCGTCATACCGGTCTGGCTTTTGACATAATCTACAAGCCTCTGGCCTATCTGTTCCTGTGTTTCCCCGGCTTTCATGGCCTCCTGGATAATTCTGCCGTAGGCCTTGGAGCTCTCCCGGGCCTGGGCAATAAGCTCGGCCACCTCGCGCCCCACCCCGTTATGGGAATAGAACAGCATGGTGGGGGTGAGTTTTTCCAGCATATCCATGGTCTG
>JAZFUS010000142.1:0-2817 GCA_036447315.1 Dehalococcoidia bacterium | reverse complement strand
GGGACAAACCGAGCGGCAACTGTCTCCGCGAAGAAGGTGGCGTTGCCGGTTCCTTACGATCCGGTGTCATCGTCTAGGGTAGCCGCCCGGTTTCTAACCCGATCGTGGTAAAAATCAGACAAACATCTCCAATCAAGTCGCCTTAGTGGGGATGCACTATGGATAGGTCTATTTCCACTGACCACTTAAGCTTATCACACTCCGTGGCAGGTATAAATAGCGGATATCCTGTTCAAAAGCTCTGCCTATGGCCCTCTCAGCGCCACCATCATGTACAAAAGGCAAAACCTTTGTGATGACCTTCGCGCTGCCTCGCAGACGCCGCTGAGTGAGGACTGAACTCGTTGTACTCTATTCGCCACCTTTCAATCAGAATCTTCGCCTCCATCGGGGTAATGAAGACGCAACAATAAGCCAAAAGGTGCCACGGTGAAGTCCACGAACCTGAAAACCGGCCTGCCCCTTTACCAGGGATGCCTGGGGTTCGGGGTGGGCTCTTACCAAGGCACCCTTGGGTTTTGGACACCATCATTATTATCCCCTCAGATTCACGGTAGTGCTCACTGCCAGCCCAAAAGGGGCGGTTTAGCTGCACAAAACGCCAGATTGGTTACTGGCAAGTTGATCGCCTGATCCCTTGTTACTAAAAGAGCTGAGAACAAAGACGATGCGGTCAGATGCTGAGACTGAAGGCCGGTTCAAAAGTTCTACCTATTGATACCTCAGCTCCACCAAAGGTAATTTTCCCACACTGACCCGCGAAGAACATCTCCAAACCGCTCATTCCTCGCACCTGGCGAGCCCACACAGGCTCACCATAAGCAGGTCTCGCGCGCTCTTCTCGAAACCCGAGTACAGAGTGTCTCCAGCCCCCCCTCTTGGGCGATCCTAGCAGAACCTGCACCGAGAGATGGTCTTGCCCCCAAAGACGCAATCTATCTATCGGGACTATCGGATGGTGGGCATGGAGGCGCCCGCCTGGCGGTGTTGCGAGACATACCCATGGGCCTCCCCCAGGGTGATGACATCGGCATACTTGGTATCCATGTCGAAGAGATTGACCAGGTGGGAGAACTCGAACCGGTCGTAGCAGCCCTCCTCCACAACAAAGACGGTATAGCCGCGGGTTGCTTGCCCTCCTTACACTTCTATGCCATGATATATAAAACATGATATGTAAAATATAATAGGCCATATAAGGTCATACCGTCAGTCGGAAAAGGAAGGCAGAGGCTCCGGTGTTACTTCTTATAGATAACTACGATAGCTTTGCCTACAACCTGGACCAGTACCTCTCGGAGCTGGGCCAGGAGGTGTTGGTGGTGCGCAATGACAAGATCGCGCTGCCTGAAATAGAGGCCCTGGCCCCGGAGCGCATCGTCATCTCGTCGGGCTCCGGCACCCCGGAGAAGGCAGGCATCGCCAACGAGGCTATCCGCCACTTCGCCGGCCGGGTGCCCATCCTGGGGGTGGGCCTGGGCCACCAATGCATCGGCAACGCCTTCGGGGCAGCGGTGGAACAGGCAAGCGAGATAATGCACGGCAAGACTTCCTTCATCCACCACGATGGCCGGGGCGTGCTTAAGGGATTGCCCAACCTCTTCGAGGCTATGCGCTATCATTCTCTGGCCATCCGCCGGGAGACCCTGCCCCCGGTCCTGGAGGTGAGCGCCTGGACGGACAGGGGCCTCATCATGGGCATCCGCCACCGGGAGTATGCCGTGGAGGGCGTCCAATTCCACCCCGAGTCCATACTGACCACCGTGGGCAAGGACCTGCTGCGGAATTTCCTCGGAATAACTTGGGGCAGTGCCGTGATTCGTGAAACCATCGAAACCCTGGTGGGGGGCCAATCTCTCCCCCAGGCCACGGCGGCCAGCGTCATGGAGGAGATCATGTCCGGGGCGGCGACGCCGGGCCAGGTCAGCGCTTTCCTCACCGCCCTCCGCCTCAAGGGGGAGACCACGGAGGAGTTGGCAGGCATGGCCCAGGTGATGCGAGCCAAGGCTACCCCGGTACCCTACTCCGGGCCGGCTATAGACACCTGCGGCACCGGGGGCGACGGCCTGGCCACCTTCAACATCTCCACCGGTGCTACCTTCGTGGTTGCCGGGGCCGGGGTGAAAGTGGCCAAACACGGCAACCGGGCCATGTCCAGCCGCTGCGGCAGCGCCGATGTTCTGGAGGCCCTGGGGGTGAAGATAGATCTGGCCCCAGAGGGTGTAATCCGCTGCCTGGAGGAGGCAGGGATAGGCTTTATGTTCGCCCCCCTCTACCACCCGGCCATGAAGCACGCTCTGGGCCCCCGCCGGGAGATAGGCATCCGCACTGTGTTCAATATCCTGGGCCCCCTGACTAATCCCGCTGGAGTCAGGGCTCAGGTCATCGGCGTGGGTCACCCCGACCTGGCCGAGAAGATGGTCCAGGCCCTTCGCCTGTTGGGCTCCCGACATGCCCTGGTGGTCTTTGGCGAGGACGGGGTGGATGAGGTATCCATCGGGGCTCCCACACACGTCTGGGAATTGCGGGAAGGAGACATCAGTCATTATGTCGTCAACCCCGAGGAGCTGGGCTTTTCTCCCGCCCCCCTGGAGGCGATCAGTGGAGGAACGGCGGAGGAGAATGCCTCCGCCCTGCGCCAGGTGCTGGCCGGGGAGCAGGGGCCCAGGCGTGACGTGGTGGTGCTCAACGCCGCCGCTGCCCTCATCGCCGCCGACAGAGCCCCAGGCTGGGAGGAGGGGATCAAGCTGGCCCAGGAGGCCATCGATAGCGGCCGGGCCCTGGGCAGGCTGAAGGCCCTGGTGGAGGTGAGCCAGG
>JAZFUS010000141.1:0-7038 GCA_036447315.1 Dehalococcoidia bacterium | reverse complement strand
AAGCATCTAAGTGCGAAGCCCCCCCCAAGATGAGATCTCCCACTCCTCGAGCGATCGGGGAGGTAAGACCGCAGATAGACTATCTGCTTGATAGGCGGTAGGTGTAAGACTGGTAACAGTCTCAGCTAAACCGTACTAATGGTCGAGGCTTTGACCTGCGCCAGATAGAGGATAAAATCTCAAGGCCCGAAAAGGGCTTATTAACGAAAATAACGAGGAGGGCATTTTGCCTATCAGAAAGGATTGGACAGAGTTCAATCCCGAAAACGTGGCCCAGGCCCCCGAGGCCGACGGCGTCTATGAGCTCTCTGATGGGGAAAACAAGGTTGTCTATATCAAGGGCACCACTAACCTGAAGCAAAGCCTGCAGGAGAACATCACCGATGATGAGCCCTGCCTGGCCCAGGTCCGCTTCTTCCGCTTCGAAGAGGTCTTCATGTACACCAGCAAGGAAAGTGAGCTCATCCAGAAATTTACCCGCAAAAATGGCGGTATGCCCCAGTGCAATATGGAAATTCTGTAAACTTATCATCAGGCCTCCTGGTGGTTGGAGCGAGGTGGAACCACCCGTTCCCATCCCGAACACGGAAGTGAAACGCCCCAGCGCGGACGATACTGAGGGGGTGACCCCTTGGGAAAATATGTCACTGCCGGGAGGTTGAGCCTCTCCGAGCAATCGGAGGGGCTCTTTCCTTTTGCCCTAAAATATGTTATATTATCACTATAAGCGAGCGTACACCCCGCCCTATCTATTTCCCGAATGCTCGCTCGATGGGTTCCGATCCATTGGAAAGGGGTACCTCCTCCCAATTGATGTCCGCAGAAACAAATGGTCAGACGATGGTGAGAAGCGGTGATTTCAGCGAGGAGGCCCTGGGCCCCAGAAACCTGCACCGGGGTGAACTGGTAACGGGTTTGGTGGTTGCCAAGGACGCGGACGGCATCTGGGTAAACATCGGCGCCAAGTCCGAGGGGATTGTCCCCAACCATGAGCTCCAGTCCCAGGATGGCCAGGTCGAGGTGGGGGATGAGGTTGTGGTCTATGTCATCCAGCCGGAGGCTGGTGAGGGGCGGGCGACGCTCTCCCTGGACAGAGCCCAGAGATTTGAGGGATGGCGCCTTCTGGAGGGCCACCGCACCAGCGGTGAGACCGTGGAGACCACGGCCATAGGTTTCAACCGGGGGGGACTCCTGGTCCGCTATCACGGCATCCAGGGCTTTGTCCCCCTCTCCCAGGTAGTGGGCTACCGCGAGGGACGCCAACAGGACGCCCAGACCTGGATGGAAGAGAGAGTGGGCCAGACGGTCGTGGTCAAGGTCATGGAGATAGAACAGGAGAGAAGGCGCCTTATCCTATCGGAGAGGGCCGCCTTCGAGGAGCAGCGGGAGGAGCAGAAGGAGCAGTTCCTGAGCGGCCTCAAGGAGGGGGAGGTGGTCTCCGGCCGGGTGAGCGGAATCCACAGCTTCGGCGCCTTCGTAGACCTGACACACATGGAGGGTCTGGTCCCGGTCTCCGAGCTATCCTGGGACAGGGATAAGCCCGCCCAGGAACTGGTGGAGCTGGGACAGGACATAAGTGTGGTGGTGATGAAGGTCGACATGGCGACTAAGAGGTTGGTCTTAAGCCTGCGCCGGACCCAGTCCCACCCCTGGGACAGCATCGCGGAGAGATATCAGGAGGGGCAGGTGGTGGAGGGCACAGTGACCAAAATCATGCCCTTTGGCGCCTTCGCCCGCCTCGATGGGTCCATAGAGGGGCTAATCCATATCTCGGAGTTGGCATCGTACCCCCTAAACAATCCCAAGCAGGTGGTCCACCCGGGCGACGTCCTTTCGTTGAAGATCCTGAGCATCGAGCCGGAGCGGCGCCGCATCAGATTGAGCCTGAGGCAGGCCCAGGACGAGGACGGGGTAGAGACACCTCCCGCCGGGGGTCACCCCGGCGATTAGGTATACGTGTTTCAGGTATGCTATAATTAAGGGCAGAATCCGGTTAGCCCAACGGAGAAGAAAAAATGGCCGGCAGATTTGAAAAATTCTCTGAGCGAGCTCGCAAGGTCCTAACCCTGGCCCAGGAAGAGGCCCAGCGCTTTAACCACAGCTATATCGGCACCGAGCACATCCTGCTGGGCCTGGTCCGTGAGGGGGAGGGGGTGGCCGCCAAGGTCCTGGCCAACCTGGGGGTGGAGCTGGGCAAGGTACGGGCAGCCGTGGAATTCATCATCGGTCGGGGCGAGCATCCCGCCACCGGCGAGATAGGCCTCACCCCCCGGGCCAAGCGGGTCATTGAGCTGGCCGTGGATGAGGCCCGGCGCTTCAACCACAACTATATCGGCACCGAGCATATCCTGCTGGGCCTGCTCCGCGAAGGGGAAGGGGTGGCCGCCGGGGTATTGGAAAGCCTGGGCCTGAACCTGGAGCGGGTGCGCAACGAGACCTCCCGCATCCTCAGCCAGACCACCCCTCAGACCGCATCGGGTCGCAGCACCTCCCGCACACCGACCCTGGACCAACTGGGTGCGGACCTTACCCAACTGGCCCGGTCGGAGAAACTGGACCCAGTTATCGGCCGGACCAAGGAGATCGAGCGGGTCACTCAGATCCTCTCCCGCAGGACCAAAAACAACCCGGCCCTTATCGGGCAGCCCGGGGTAGGCAAGACAGCCATTGTCGAGGGCCTGGCCCACCGCATCGTGTCCGGGGATGTCCCCGAGAGCCTCCAGGGCAAACGGCTGCTCACGCTGGATGTGGGCTCCCTGGTGGCCGGCACCAAGTACCGCGGTGAGTTTGAGGAGCGTTTGAAGAAGGTCATCGAGGAGATCAGGAGCGCCGGCAACTGCATCCTTTTCGTGGATGAGCTGCACACCATCGTCGGGGCCGGTGCCGCCGAAGGGGCGGTTGACGCCGCCAACATCCTCAAGCCCTTCCTGTCGCGGGGGGAGCTCCAGTGCATCGGAGCCACCACCCTGGATGAGTACCGAAAGTACGTGGAGCGGGACCCCGCCCTGGAGCGCCGCTTCCAGCCGGTCACCGTGGAGGAACCCACCATTGAGGAAACCGTGGCTATCCTCCGTGGCATCAGGCCAAGGTACGAGGAGTATCATCGCCTGGAGATAAGCGATGAAGCCCTGGAGGTGGCCGCCAATCTGTCGTCTCGATATATCACCGATCGCCACCTCCCCGATAAGGCCATCGACCTGGTGGATGAAGCATCCTCCCGCGTGCGCATCAAGAGGGGCAGCGTCCCCATCGGGGTCAAGGACGCCAAGAGGGCCCTGGAGAGCGTACGCAAGGACAAGGAAGAGGCTATTTCCTCCCAGCAGTATGAATATGCCGCCGAACTCCGCGACCGGGAGCTCCATCTCCTGGACAAGGTCAAAGACCTGAAGAAGGACTGGCAGTCGGATCAGGGCGCCGAGAAGGTAGTGGTTACCGATGAGGACATCGCCGAGGTAGTGAGCATGTGGACCGGTATCCCGGTGGTGCGTCTGGCCCAGGATGAGTCCACCCGCCTCCTTCAGATGGAGGAAACGCTGCACCGGCGAATCGTGGGCCAGGATGAGGCCATCACCGCCGTAGCCAAGGCGGTGCGGAGGGCCCGGGCCGGCCTCAAGGACCCCAGGCGCCCCATCGGCAGCTTCATATTCCTGGGCCCCACCGGTGTGGGCAAGACGGAGCTGGTGAGAGCCCTGTCCGAGTTCATGTTCGGCAGCGAAGATACCCTCATCCGCCTGGATATGTCGGAGTTTATGGAGCGCCACGCCGTGGCCCGCCTGGTGGGAGCGCCCCCGGGATATGTGGGCTATGAAGACGGCGGACAGCTTACCGAGACGGTGCGGCGCAAGTCCTACTGCGCCATCCTTCTGGACGAGATCGAGAAGGCCCACCCCGATGTCTTCAACATGCTGCTCCAGATCTTCGATGACGGCCACCTTACCGATGCCAAGGGGCGCAAGGTGGATTTCCGCAACGCCATCATAGTCATGACCAGCAACATCGGCGCCGAGCTCATCCGCAGGGATACCGCCCTGGGCTTCGCTACCAAAAGCGATGAGTCCAAGACCCAGGAGCAGGCCTACGAGCGGATGAAGGAAAAGGTGCTGGGAGAGGTCAAGAAGACCTTCCGCCCGGAGTTCCTCAACCGCATAGACGGTATCGTGGTGTTCCACGCCCTGACCAAGGAGCAGATCCGGAGCATCGTGGACCTCATGCTGGTCAATGTGTTCAACTCCCTGAAGGAGAAAGGGGTCCAGCTCGAGGTGACCGACGCCGCCAAAGACCACCTGGGCGAGAAGGGCTACGACCCAATCTTCGGAGCCCGGCCCCTGCGCCGCGTCATCCAGGACAAGATCGAGGACACGCTCTCGGACCAGCTTCTCAGCTCCGTTTTCCAGTCCGGTGACACGGTAAGGGTCGACTGCCAGGACGGCGAGATAGTCGTGAACACGGTTATCGTGGCCAACGGCGTCGCCAGCAAGGGCTGACCTTTATCTCCAATGCCCGTGACTCGGGCCTCAAAGCGAAAAGGGGTTATTAGGGACCGGAGACAAACCCTCCGGATGGCGAATCCCGGACCAGAAAGGTATTGTAGGTGGCTCAGGAGAAGGTAGAAGTTCCCATCACCGGAAAAGTGCTCAGCGTGGAGGTGCAGGCCGGAAGCAAGGTTGAGGAAGGAAGCGTTATCTGCATCATAGAATCCATGAAGATGGAAAACCCCATCCTGGCCCCGGTAAGCGGCACGGTGACACAGGTAGAAATCGCACCGGGTGAAGTAGTACAGACTGGATCGTTGATAGCCACTATCGAGTACTAGGGAGAAATGATCCCATCCTTAGCCTTTTCCCCATCATCGCACCGGGTGGCCTCCCCCTCCCCCAGGTCCCACCCCAATTTAATCGGGTAGCTCTCCAGCCCCAGGGCCGAATGACCGGCCCCGGGGTTTTGTCATATAGGCGCCCGGGCCTTAACCTGACCCTAGCCTCAACCTGAGTCCCGAATCCATCCCGGTCCGCCGGGGTTGTCAATAATTCTACGCGGGGGGGAGACACAACCATGCCGGATGGGACAGAGGAGCTGCGCCAAAGGTTCAGGGAGGCCACCACCATGGCCGAAAAGCTGGCCGTCCTGAATGAGGAGCGGGAGCTGGCAAGCCAGGGGGGAGGGGCGGAGGCCCAGGCCCGCCAGCATGAACAGGGCAGGCTCACCGCCCAGGAGAGGCTGGGGCTTCTTTTCGACCCCGGCACCTTTCAGGGGCTGGACCAGTGGCACCGCCCCTATGAGACCGGGCTCATCCCCGGCGAGGAGGGGGGCCGGGGCGACGGCGTCATCGTGGGCTACGGCCACGTCCAATCCCGGCCCGTCACCCTTTGGGCCCAGGATGCCACCGTCCTGGGGGGTTCCCTGGGCACGGTCCATGCCCGCAAGATCAACATGATCATGAGGGGCGCCCTGGACTCCCGCACCCCTATCGTGGGCATCTTCGATGGCGAGGGGGTCAGGGCCGAGGATGCCATCCAATACCCCGACTTCTACTCCACCGGCAGCATGGCCCATTTCCAGACCACCGCCTCGGGAGTGATCCCCAAGATAGCCCTGGTTATGGGCCCCTGCAGCGGGGAGCTATCCATCATAGCCGGCCTCTCCGACTTCGTGTTTATGGTCCGGGACAGCAGCTTCATGCACCTGGCCCCCCCGCCCCCGGGCACCACCGGCCGGGAGCTGGGGGACGCCTGGGGCATCCACGCCAGGACCAGCGGCGTCTGCGATATCCTGGCCGATAATGAGGAGGACTGCCTGGCCAAATGCCGGGAACTCCTGAGCCTCCTGCCCTCGAACAACACGGAGAAGCCCCCGGTGGTGGACACCGGAGACGATCCGGAGCGCCGCGAGGAGGAGCTTCTGGAGCTGGTCCCGGTGGACTCCTCCAAGCCCTACAGCATGCACCGGCTCATCTCCCTCATCGTGGACAACGGCAAATTTTTAGAGGTCAAGCGCCACTGGGCGGGGAACCTGATCACGGGCTTCGCCCGCATGGGTGGGGGGACAGTGGGCATCGTAGCCAACAACCCTCAGGACCGGGCGGGGTGCATGACCCTGGACGCGGCCGACAAGATGTCGCGCTTCATCCGCTTCTGCGATGCCTTCGGCATCCCCCTGCTCTGGCTGTGCGATACCCCGGCCTTCCTGCCGGCGGTGGAGGAGGAGGTGCGGGCACTCATCCGCCACGGCTGCGGCGTGATCTTCGGCAACTCAGAGGCCACCGTTCCCCAGGTGACCGTAACCACCAGAAAACGCTATGGAGGCGGGGCCCTGGCCATGCCGGGGCAGATGCTCACCGGGGACGTGCACGTCGCGTGGCCCAGCTTCGAGCCGGGTCTCATGGGGGCGGAGGGTGCGGTGGCCATCGTCTACCGGCGGGAGCTGGGGGCCATCGAGGACGAGGAGAAACGGGCCCAACAGAAGCAGAAGCGCTTGGATGAGATGGAGGTGGGGCTGGACAACCTGATCCGGGAATCCGTTCAGGACTTCCTGGACCCGCGGGACACGCGCCCCTATATCATCAAGACCCTGCGCTGGCTGGCCCAGCGCCACCAGGAGCTTCCCCCCCGCAAACACGAGAACATAAGACTTTGAACAGTGGAGCATAGAGAATTAGGTGGGGATGATTACAAAAAGGGGTGTCCCCTGAAATAATAGCACCTCCCCCTCTCCCTTGAGGGGTGAGAACAACCCAGGGGGCAGGGCTGATTACAAAAAGGGAGACGAAGGCCTGGGGCGGGGGGGTGAGCGCAAAAGAGGGTGCAGGGATTCCTCCCTGCCGGGGCTCAGGGGTGTCCCCTGAATACCGAATATATAGTACATCCCCCTCCCCCTTGAGGGGTAAGAACAACCCAGGGGGCGGGGTTGATTACAAAAAAGGGAGAGGGGGACCGAGGGAGTGAGGGTAACATGACTACCATGCAAGATAACCTCCGGGAGGTGGAGGAGCGACGCCAGAAGCTCCGGGGTGGGGGCGGCCCGGCGGCCATCGAGAACCAG
>JAZFUS010000140.1:0-12868 GCA_036447315.1 Dehalococcoidia bacterium | reverse complement strand
TGTTTTTGGCGATGGGGACTTCGATCTCGGCGTGGACTATGTGGCGTGCGGCAATTACAGATTCGTCCGGGACCAGGGGGCGGAGGAATTTGCCCCCTATGTTTGCATGTCGGACATCGCCTTGAGCGACGCCATGGGCTGGGGACTGATCAGGACCGAAACCCTCGCCGACGGCTGCCTGAGGTGCGATTTCAGATTTAAAAGGGGGGGCAGGACGCGGATATCTTCCAAGACCCCAGAGGTCCAGGCGACCATCGAAAGGATTAAGAACAAGCAGCCCGAGCCTTAGCAAGAACCAAACAGGTGACAAAAGCCTGTTTTTTGCGGCAAAACCACCATCTTTTTGCGGGCGGCGAGAGCTACCTTGATTCAGAGCGTGGACGCTACGCTGTCAGTACGGCGGGAGCCAACGCCGGAGACTATGATATAGAACAACCACCAGGAAGAGCAGGTTGCGGAGCAACACCCCGTAAACCGGCAATTCAATCGGCCGAACGGGTGCATCGGAGGGCGCGTTGGATTGAAGGGTGGATTCCATCTGGACCGCCAAACGTTCCATCCAATTTATGGACCGCGGCCATTCGAACAATCGCTCTATCCACTCCGCCGGAATGCCTGCCCTGCCCACCGACGCACCCACGATGCCACCAACAATGGCTCCCGTTGAGTCGGTATCACCACCGCAGTCGATCACGTTGGTGATGGCTGAGCGAAAATCCCGCTGATGGCTCAACCACGCATGAATGGATACAGGCACCGTATGGTAAACGTACCCTGAAACGCCGTGGGCGAGCCCGATACCGGCGGCAAACGCAGCTGTAGATTGCCCGTTGTCCACGCTGTGGACGGCGGCGCGGATGAGGGAAACCAATTCATCGCCGTCGGTTCCCAGTTCAGCCTGTAGGTGGTGTAGGAAGTCGGCGCCCGCGACGGTTTCATTCCGGCGGGCCATTCTCGACGCCAGCGCCACGGCCGAGGCACCATATTGGGCCTTGGGGTCTGTATGTGTCATACGAGTGGACACAAGCAACAATCGCCGCGATAGTTCGATATCATCGATGGCGGCTCCAATAACCGGAGCTCGCACCGCGGGCCCGATACCGGCGGAGAACACGCCGCTCTTTTCGGCACTGAATCCTATCCAGAGTCGAAGGGTGGAACGCAAAGTTGCCCAGCCAATTCCAGCGGGAAGACCCAGCAGCCAGAGCCGTAACCGCCGGGATAACTGCCGCTGAAATGCGCCCACATCTGTGCGGGAAGCGATGATTGACTGTGCCACCATACAGGTGAGCTCGGTGTCGTCGGAAACCATCCCGCGGCCAAAGAAAAAATGATGGCGATCAGGGGGTCCGATCAGCCGCTCCCCCCGCCTCCGGGACAGGCCCTCGTAGGGCAAACCCATCGCATCGCCGACGGCTGTGCCCAGGATCGATCCGACGATGTGCATCTGTGCCCTACCGCGGCGGTCCTCGATAAAACCATTTGTTTGTGTCAGTTGCAGCCCCTTTTTGGTGTCGGAATCAGAGTGGTCACGTTCGACAAGCCCCCTGAAGAGCCAGGGTAAACCTATCAGGACAATGACCGTATCCGGGTCAACCAGGAAAGCGATAAGCACCCACCAGCCGAAGTGCAGGGGCAACAGCCAACCGCCGAGTACCACCAGCACCGGTCCCACCAGCGGTGCCGGGGAGCTCCAGCCACCCGTGCCCCGCCTACTATTCAGAATGTTCCTGATCTGCCTGATATAGCTCATGGCGATCACGGACAGACCCAATAGCACCACCAGGCCGCCCAGTATGTTCCGCAGCAGCTCCAAATCCTTGCCTCACGCGGCGCCTCTGGCCCTGAGCTTGAACGGCCGGCAATCTCCTGCCCGTGACCGCTCCCCATGCCGGGACTCGCCCCTGCTTACCACTGCAGAATATTCTAGGCTTCCATCGACCCTTTTTCAATCCATGACCGTGGCCTGCATTGACAACTCCCACTGCCGGGGAATAGAATCCAGCCAAATAAGATGCATCGGTGGACGGCGCTGACATGATATCGCCAGGGCCTCTTGCCGGGATGACCGACGCCTCAAATGCTATGTTGTGGAGCAGGAATTTGAATATATCTCACATCTATTCAGGCAACCCGTTGGACCGAGGCGACCGAGAACGCCGTGATGAACAATGGATCGCCGATATGACCGGGGACCGGACCAGCAAATTCCTTCCGATGAGGGACTTGAACGTCCTGATATCACAGGGCCCTCAAAATGGTCTGGGTTGGTTAAACGCGGATGATATACGGCAACTGGGGATCGAAAGCGGGGCACTGTTCCTAGGCCTGTCGGGCCGGGTGGCCTGTTTCATGGTCGATATATCCGATAACGAGCAAGCGGTTCGGGAATTAACCGATGGCGGCGCCCACAGGTTTGTCGATGCCCGAGCGGTCACGGATTTCTTGAGTGGCGCGGATTCCGGGATAGTTGCCCAGGCGCGGGCCCAGGTCAACTGGCACAACCGAAACGGGTTCTGCTCGATATGCGGGCATGAGACCGTCATCAAGCGGGGTGGCCAGGTGCGGCAGTGCTCGAAGTGCCAAGCCGAGCACTACCCGCGGACGGACCCTGTGGTCATCACCCTGGTATACGACAGTAACCGATGCCTCCTCGGTCAGTCCCGCGGCCCGCTGTCGCGTTCCAATATGTATTCGGCTTTGGCCGGGTTTGTCGACCACGGGGAATCCATAGAGGAGGCCGCGGCCCGGGAGGTGATGGAGGAAGCGGGAATCCGTATCGGAAACGTCCGTTATCACTCCTCCCAACCCTGGCCATTTCCTCACTCCCTCATGTTCGGTTGCCATGCGGACGCGGTTACGACGAACATTTCCATCGATGAGGACGAAATGATCGACGTCCGTTGGTTTGATCGGGATGAGATACTGCTGGCACTGGAAAGAAAGAGCGAAACCCTGGCCGTTCCGGGGCCCATCGCAATCGCCCATCACCTGATCAAAGACTGGGCAACCCACGCTATATGATCGGGCACTCTTCAACGATTCAGCAAAGGCGCAATGCTGGGGAATCGCGGTCCGAAAAACCATAATCGGGCCACGCCGAAACGGGCCGGGTTTCAGGGGCCGGCGGATTACAAGACCTGAAAGAGGAGGGAACATGTGGAACCAGTTCAGGACAGACGACTATCAAGGAATGTTGGCCGAGACCGTAACAGTTGGTGGGCATAACGGCGATTTGCTAAACGCCTACCTGGCGCGCCCGTTGGGCCCCGGGCCATACCCTGCGATTGTGTTGGTCCACCATCTACCCGGATGGGACGAGCTGTACCGGGAGATGGCCCGCCGGTTCGCCCAACATGGTTACGTGGCCATGAGTCCGAACCTGTATTCCCGTTTCGGCCACGGGAGTCCTCAGGAAGTGGCGGCGCGGGCCCGGGAGCAGGGGGTGTCCGATGATGGCGTGGTGGGCGACTGCGAGGCCGCCATGCGCCATTTGCGGTCCATGCCCAACTGCAACGGAAAGGTCGGCATTATCGGCACCTGCTCGGGTGGCCGCCTCTCCTTTCTGGTGGCCTGCCGGGCCGGCGGGTTCGATGCCGCCATAGACTGCTGGGGAGGCCGGGTGGTCCAGTCCCAGGAGGACTTGACGCCGCACCAGCCGGTATCTCCCCTGGACTATACAAAGGACCTGTCCTGTCCCCTGCTGGGCCTGTTTGGTAACGATGACCAGAGCCCCTCGCCGGAGCAGGTGAACCAGCACGAGCAGGAGCTGAAAAAGCACGGCAAGACGTACGAGTTCCACCGGTACGATGGGGCGGGCCACGGCTTTTTCTACTATGACCGGGCGAACTATCGGCCGGAGCAGGCCATGGATGGCTGGGGGAAGGTGTTTGACTTCTTCGGCCGGCACCTGAAGAGCTAGGAGCTCCACCGAGAGCCATTCGGATTGAAATGGCCTGGGCCGGTCCAGGGGCCGAAAGCTCATCGTACCGGGGTCAAAAGCTGAGAGGAGGCATCATATGGCAACACTTCAATTCCTTCTGGATAATTTGTGCGCCAATTTCACTGAGGACTGCCTGCATGATCTGGTGAAGATAATGGTTGACGAGAATGTTTGCAGTGCCGACGACATCGCGTATCGAATTACCGCCAGGGACCCGTCTCTGGACATCAAGAGCGCTCAGACCCTCGCCGAAGAAGCTATCGAGGCCCTGGCCCGGACCGGCCAGGTGGCGGTACGGGACGGTTTCGTGTGTCCGGTGGACTGAGACCCCTTCACCTTTTTTAGTATCGACTGTCCCATACGAAAACGGTTGGCTGACTTTGGGGATAAGCCGATGGTGTCGAAAGCCCCGGAGGGCCCCCCTGACCGGTTAACTTGAATTGCCCCAGGCCATGGAACCCGGACCAGCGGCTCAAAACTGCTCCAGAAAGGTGGATATCTGGGCCAGGGTGAACACGGGACCGTCCTGGCAGACATATTTCTCGCCCACGTTGCAGCGGGCGCATTTCCCCAGGCCGCACTTCATCTTGGACTCCAGGGTGGTAAATATCTGATCGTGGGCGAACTGCAGCGACTCGAGCTCGACCAGGACAAATTTGATCATGATGGGTGGGCCGCAGATGATGACCACCGCATTCTCGGGGGATGGCTTGAGCTCCCGGACCACGGTGGGAATCAGGTCCACCCTGCCCGACCATGCATCCTCCCCCCGGTCCACGGTGAGCTCCAGGCGGGTGGCCGGGGCCTGTGCCCAGGTATCGAATTCGGCGGCGAATACCAGGTCCTGGCGCGAGCGCGCCCCGTGGATGATCAGGATGTCCCCGTATTCTTTCCGGTGGTCGAGGATAGTTTGGATAACCGGGCGCAGGGGGGACATGCCGATGCCTCCCCCGATGATGACGATGTTCTTGCCCCGGTAGTCCTCCATGGGGAAAAAGTTACCGAAGGGGCCCCGGACGCCCACCCAGGCCCCGGGCTCCATCTCGCAGAGGGCATCGGAAACGGTGCCCACCCGGCGGATGGCGAATTCCAGCTCATCCCCTTTGTAGCTCACCGAGGCCAGACCGAAGGGGGCCTCCCCCACCCCCAGGGCGGAGAGGAAGGCAAACTGGCCCGGCTGGTACTTGAAAGCTTCCCGGACCCCGGCGTCCTCCAGCTCCAACCTGATGAGCTTGACATCGATGGTCAGGTCGGTGATCGCCGCCACCGTGGCCAGGTGTGGTACAAAGGGGGTCGTTTCCACTATTCTATCCCGTCTCCAAAGCTACTTGTTCCGCCGCTTTCTGCATCTCGGCGGCTACCTCGCGGATATCTATGTTCACCGGGCAGGCACGGACGCAGCGCCCGCAGCCGGTGCAGGCCGTGGGCCCAAACTGCTCCGGGAAGTACAGGAACTTGTGGTAAAATCTCTGGCGAAGGCGGGCCCCCTTGGTGGAGCGGGGGTCGTGGCCGCCGGCCAGGCGGGTGAAACCGGCCGATTGGCAGCTCTCCCAGCAGCGGACCCGCTCTATCTTGCCCTTGGCGCTGTAGTCGCGTATGTCGAAGCAGTAGCAGTCGGGACAGACGTAGGCGCACAGGTTGCAGTGAATACAGCGGTCGGCCAGCCGGTCCCAGTAGGGGGCATCGAAGACCTGGCGGGCGATATCATTGATACCTGCCAGAGGCACAGGATCGGGCTGAGGGGTGGGGGGGAGCTGAATATCGCGGGATTCCAGTGGGGTATCGCCCAGGGCCTGGCGCCCCTTTTCCGTGACCGCCTGAAGCGCGTAGCCGTCACCCGCCTCCGTGAGCAGGATATCCATGTGGGAGGGGTCGTTGGGTGCCGTGCCCGCGCTGGTGCAGAAACACTCCGGCCTGGCCCGGGCGCAGGCCACGCCCACCAGCACGGTTTTCTCCCGGCGCTCCCGGTACAGGGGATCGGCGGGCTCGGCCAGAAAGGGCAGGTCGAAATGAGAGATCGCCAGGGCGTCGCAGGGGCGGAGGCCGAAAAGGACGGCTTCCCGGTCCTCGGTGGCGGGCGTGATAAGGGGGCGACCCCCCCCCTGCTGCTCCACCGTGAACAGGGCCTCCGAGGGAGGGAAGAACCAGTCCTTGGCCGAGAGGTCGGTGTTATCGATATCCAGGGCGATGTCCTCCGGGCTGCCCACCGGGCGGAACAGGGTGATTCCCCACATCCGGACCGGGGCGATCAGCTTCCTCTCCCCGGCAATCTGTCGCAGCCAGGTGAAGAGCCCCTCTTTTGACAGGAACTCGGTCATCTCCGGGCTCCTGCCGGGGCCAGCCGCCCGGACTGCTGTTTCGAAGTCATCGCCAATGGTACTGTAGTCTGCCTTTCGCTGGAGTGTCGTCTCATATTGGGGTCACAGGTCATCATCGGGCCTGAAGGTAGCCAGGGGGGGTTGGGCCTCGGCGCTGAGGCCGGGCTGGAAATCGAATAGCTCCGCGGTTTCCTGGTTCAGCTTGCTGTTCAGGCGCATGAGGGGGATGTTCACCGGGCACACCCGCTCGCATTCACCGCACTCGATGCATCTCCCCGCCAGGTGAAAGGCCCGGATGGTGTTCCACATGTGGTTTTCCACCGGGGCGATGCGGATGCCCACCCAGAGGGGGTCGAGGCGGTCCACAAAGCACTCTTTGCAGTAGCAGCCGGGGCAGACCTGGCGGCAGGCATAGCAGCGAAGGCATCGGTCGAAGTGCTCCTCCCAGAAGGAGCGCCTTTCCTCGACCCCCATCGCCTCCAGCTCCGCCACCTCCGGGGACGTGACCGCCGGTGGGGCCTCCTCGGCCACGGGGTCTCCGACCAGAAAATCATAGACCGGGGGCGTGTGCTGGGGGCAGGTGGCGCAGCGGGGCGCCGGGGCCTCCCCGGCCCGGTTCCAACCGGTCTCCACCACCCCGGAACATACCACGCCGATGATGAACACCCGCTCCCGCTCCAGCTGCTTTTCCTGGAGGAGCAGGTTGATGGCCCGCGCGTCGCAGGGCTTGGCCACCAGGGCGCTGACCTTTGTCCTTCGGTCCATGAGATAGGGGGCCAGGTTGTGGACACAGGTCTCATCGAAGATGAACCTCTCCACCTCCTCCGGCCGATAGGCGAAGAAGGGGCGGGCGGTGATGCCGTCGGAGGCCCGCTCATAGCCTATGGCGCAGTCCACCGCGCCGCTTTCCAGGAGCTCCCGGGCCTTAGCCCTGATCTGCTCGATCATGCCGCCACCCCCCGGGGCGCCAGCTTTTTCAGTTCCTGCTCGAAGTCGGCCACGACCCTGGAGAACAGCTTGCCCTCGGTAGCCGAGACCCATTCCAGCCGGAGGCGTTCCTGCTCGATGCCCAGGAAGTCCAGGAAGGGGCGCAGCAGCGCCAGGCGCCGGCGGGTGTGGAAGTTTCCCTCCCCATAGTGGCAGTCGCCGGGATGGCATCCGGCCACCAACACCCCATCGGCACCCATCTCGAAACACTTGACTATAAGCATGGGGTCCACCCGTCCCGAACAGGGCACCCGGATGAGGCGGATATTGGCGGGATAGGACTCGCGGCTGGTGCCCGCCATATCGGCGCCGGCATAGCTGCACCAGTTGCACAGGAAACCCACAATGCGGAGATCGGAGTCCGTGGAGGAATTCACCGGGGATGCTACCACAGCGCCATCACCTCGGCCAGAAGCTGCTGGTTGGTCGTTCCCCGCAGGTCGATGGCGCCCGGGCGACAGGCGCTCACGCACAGGCCACAGCCCTTGCAGGTCCCTTCGTTGATGACGGCCAGCGTTCGCTGCTCCCGGGAGAGCTGGGTCTCCACGGCGTTGAAGGGGCAGACCGCGACACATTGCAGGCAGCCGGTACATTTCAGGGGGTCCACCAGGGCGGTCATGGGGTTGGTGACCAGGTGGTCCCGGTTGAGCAGGGCTGCCGCCTTGGAGGCGGCGGCACTGCCCTGGGCCACCGACTGCGGGATATCGCTGGGGAATATGCAGCTTCCGGCCAGGAAGACTCCATCGGTCTGGGTCTCCACGGGGCGGAGTTTGGGGTGGGCCTGGACAAAGAAATGGTCGGAGTCATAGCTGATGCTGAGCCGTTGGGCCATCTCGGCCGCCCCGGTGTTGGGCTCCATGGCTGCCGCCAGCACCACCAGGTCGGCGGTGATCTCCACAGGGCGCCCGATGAGGGAGTCCTCACCCTGCACCACCAGCTTGCCGTCCTTGGGATAGACCTTGGCGATGCGGCCCCGGAGATACTGGGCCCCCGCCTCCTCCTGGGCGCGGCGGGAGAATTCCTCGTAGCCCTTACCCGTGGCCCGGATATCGATGTAGAAGATATAGCTCTGGACCTCGGGGTCATGCTCTTGAAGCAGGATGGCGTGCTTGGCCATATACATGCAGCAGGTCTGGCTGCAGTAGCTGTGCCCCTTGGTCTCATCCCGGGAGCCGATGCAGGAGACGAAGACCACCGTCTTGGGAGGGGTGCCGTCGGAGGGGCGCAGCACTTGGCCGTCGGTGGGTCCCGAGGCCGACATAAGCCTCTCCAGCTCCAGCCCGGTGATGACATCGGGGTAATGGCCATAGCCGAATTCCTCATAGACCGTGGGATCGAAGGGCTTGTAGCCGGTGGCCACCACCAGGGCCCCGAACTTCTCCGTGATGAGGCTGTCCTCCTCCTCCCAGTCGATGGCCTGGGGCGGGCACAGCTTCTCGCAGATGCGGCACTGAGGCGGGGCTTTACCCTCCTCTTTGTCCTCGTTGAATTTGAGGTATCTGATATAGCGGCAGTGCTCGGTATCGATGACCGGTATGGCGGGCACCGCCTGAGCGAAGGGAATGTAGATGGCGCTCCGCTTTCCCTGGCCCATTTCAAATTCGGAGGGCACCTTCTCCGGGCACTTCTGCCAGCAGATGCCGCAGGACGTGCACTTTTCCTGGTCCACCTTGCGGGCCCCCTGTTTGATGTCGACCTCAAAATTGCCCACAAAGCCCCTCACCGCTTCCACCTGCGCGCAGGTGCGCAGGGTGATCAGGGGGTGCTGGGAGGCCTCCACCATCTTGGGGGTGAGGATACAGGCGGAACAGTCCAGGGTGGGGAAGGTCTTGTCCAGCTGTGCCATCCTGCCCCCGATGGAGGGCTCGCGCTCCACCAGCACCACTTCGTGTCCGGCGTCGGCGATATCCAGGGCCGCCTGGATGCCGGCGATGCCCCCGCCGATGACCAGGGCCCGCTTGGTGACCCCTATCTCCTTGGGGAAAAGGGCCTGGTTTCTGGCCGCCTTGGCCACCGCCATCCGTACCAGCTCGATGGCCTTGGCCGTAGCTGCCGGCCGGTCATTGCCATGGACCCAGGCGCAGTGCTCCCGGATATTGGCTATCTCCAGAAGGTAGGGATTGAGGCCGGCCGAGGCCAGGGCCTTGCGGAAGGTCTCCTCGTGCATGCGGGGTGAGCAGGCGCCGATAACCACCCGGTCCAGCCTCTGCTCGACGATGGCCCGCCGGACCGAGTCCTGGCCGGGCAGGCTGCAGGTAAACTGATTCTCGTCCACGTAGACCACCCCCGGGATGGCGCGGGTCGCCTCCATCACCGCGGGGATATCCACGGGTTCGGCAATATTGCGGCCGCAGTGGCAGATGAAAACACCGATCCGTGACATCGCTATCCCTTCTTCACCCATCCCTGCTCCCGCATGAGGGGCATGGGATCGGAAAAATGATGGTCCAGGAGCATCTCCGCGGGAGAGAAGCCCATGGCCAGGCCGATGAGCTGCGTGAAGTAGAGCACGGGGAGATCGAAATGGTCTCCATAGCGCGATCTCATCTCCCGCTGGCGGAGGTCCAGATTGCTGTGGCATACCGGGCAGGCCACCGCCAGGCAGTTGGCCCCGGCCTGCCGGGCCTGATAGAGAAGCCGGTGGGAGAGCTTGATCACGATGTCCCGGCGAGGGATCAGCATTCCGGCTCCGCAGCATTCCGTTTTGAAGGGCCAGTCCAGGGTCTCCGCCCCCAGCCTCTGCAGGAGCCGGTCCATGATCTGGGGGTTTTCCACACTGTCATCGAATTGGGTGACCGCGGCGGGCCTCGTCAGGAGACACCCGTAGTAACAGGCTATCCTGAGACCGGAGAGGGAACGGGTCACGGGTATCTCTTCCCTGGAGAGCACTTCGAGAAGGTGGTTTACCTCCTGGTTTTCGGGCACTTCCTCGCCCAGGACCTGGCCGACCATCTCCCTGGTCTCGGGGTCCTGAATCTCTTTGGAGGAGAACTTGAGGCGGGAAAAGCACATGGCGCAGGACGTCACCAGGGGCAGCCCCTGTTTACCGGCGCTCACCAGCTCATGGGCGGGCAGGGAAATGGAGAGGGGCCGGCTGATGGTGTGAGCCGATGAGGCGCCACAGCAGATCCAGTCCTCCAGTTCCCGAAGCTCGATTCCCAGGGCCTTGGTCACCAGCTTGGTGGAGACATCGTACTCCTTGGCGGTGGAGTGGAGGGCACATCCGGGGTAATAGGCATACGTGGCCGGGGACACAACTAGACCTCCCCTTTTTTGTGGCGGGCGGCCTCTACCTCGCGGGCCCGGGCGAATATATCCCTCATCCGGGCGCCCCGGCCGGTGCGGGGAGGCAGCAGACGCAGTTTACCCTTCTGCAGCATCTTGGGCACAAAGGAGATATTGGCCAGGGGGTGCCCGCTGCGCAGGTTGTAAAATCCCCCCAGGCCCAGCTCCCAGAGGTGTCCGTGCCTCAGGATGCTGTCCACAAACAGGCGGTGGAACAGCTCGATTTCCTTCTCCGGCGGCTTCCGATGCTCAGCCTCGGCCATGAGGCACAGCGACTCGATCGTCCGGGCCACGTCGATCCCCATGGGGCAGCGGGCTGAGCAGGTCTGGCAGAAGAGGCATATCCAGATCGTGGGACTCTGCAGCACTTCCTCTTTGAGCCCCAACTGGATGGCCCGCATTACCTGCCGGGGACCCAGGTCCATGGTGTAGGCAGCCGGGCAGCCGGCGGTACACTTGCCACACTGATTGCAGCGGGTTATCTTCTCCCCGCTGAGGGCCTCTACCCGCTGGCAAAAATCTGCTGAGGGTACAATTCTGTCTTTGGTAAGCATCCTGTCCTCGAACAACCGGAAAAAATAAAAGAGTCCTCATTCTAACACACTTGTGATTTATATTGCAATGATTGAGAGGACACCTGTCCGAGACGGCCCCCCCCTTTGTGGGACTAGAGCGGCACCGGCCCATTTGTTGAATTAGCACAGCCCAGGCCCGTATACTGTTTATATAATCATCCCCGGCCGGCAGGGGAGCCGGGGGTGAGGTTTTGGAGAGGGAGTGGATGGCGGACGTTCTGGCCTCCGTAGTCAGGTTCCAGCAGTTTGCCCTGGAGTTCGGGCCTTTTCTCCTGGCCGCCTGGCTGGGGCTGGCGGTGACCACGGGACTGATAGCGGCGGCGCGGGGGAGGGGTTCCGGCCTGCGGGTACCGGCGGACGCCGCCGGGTCCGGGGTGCGCCGGGGGCTCCTGTATTTCCTGTGGCATCCCCGGGTGGAGGGGACGGCACCACCAAAAACCGGTGGCCTGCTTCTATTCAGCCTGGCGGCCTCCGTTCCGGCACTGGCGGCAACCTATCTTATCGACATGAGGGCCGTCTGGCTGAGGGTGGTGGTCACCCTTATCTATGCCCTGGTCCTGGGGCGGTTGGTCGCCACGTGGCCAACTCCCGGGCAGGGGGGCCCGAAGGGTCCGCCGCAGCAAAGGGAGGGGGAGACCGGGGGCGGGGGCTTTTCGGTCCGGGTCGTGTGGGGAAGCTTCAGCGGCCAGATGGACAGGGCCATAGTCCGCCTGGTCGTCGGTTTCGGCCTGGCCTCGGTCCTGACCATCTATGTACCCGCCTACGTGGTCGGTCCCTGGATGGGCGAGGGGGCCTGGGGGGGGCCTTACCTGGCCGCCCTCCTGGCCATGCCCTTCCAGCTCACCGGTGGCGCCGAGGTCCCGCTGGCTTCGGCCCTGCTGGTAAAGGGGGCCAGCCTGGGGGTGGCGCTGAGTGTGATGGTGGCGGCCCCCGGCGCCGCCTTTTTGGTGGCCCGCCGCCTTTACCGCTCCATGAGTCTCAGGGCGACGGTTTCCTACCTTGTCGCTGTCTGGCTGGTGGCGGGTTCCCTGGGGGTGGCGGTGGACGGGCTGGGGTGGCTTATGGGTGGAAGGTAACGGCCTCGGGAAAGGGTGAATAAAGGGCGAGATGATTGAGACCTTTGTAGACAACCTGGCCGGCCTGTTGCCCTTCGGGTGGTCCTTCGCTGTGGGCATGGTGACCGCGGTGAGCCCCTGCGGCATCGCCATGCTTCCCGCCTATATCGCTCTCTACCTCGGGGCCAGCGAGGAGGGTTTTTGGGCCAAGTCGGCCCTGGGGCGGGGGGGGCGGGCCCTGGCCATGAGCGGGGTGGTGACCCTGGGCTTTGTGGGCTTTTTTGGGGTCATGGGGGCTGCCCTGTCGCTGGGCGGGCAATTTCTTATGCCCTTTATTCCCTGGGCGGCCGTCCTCATCGGAGTGGTCCTGGTCCTGATGGGCGTCTTTCTCCTGTTGGGAGGGCATCTCTACACCAGCCTGCCGGCACGCCTGGCGGCCCGTCTTCGTACTCCCCAGGGCGCCGGCCTCAAGGGTTTCCTGGTATTCGGCATCGCCTACGCGGTAGCGGCCCTGAGCTGCACCCTGCCCATCTTTCTGGCGGTGGTGGGCAGTGCCCTGGCCACGGGGGGGTTCGTCTCGGGGATGCTTCAATTTGTAAGCTTTGCCCTGGGCATGGGGCTCGTCATCACCATCATCACCCTGGTGTCGGCCCTGTTCAAGGAGTCGGCCAGCCGGTGGATGCACCGCCTGGTGCCGGTGGTGGC
>JAZFUS010000139.1:0-4631 GCA_036447315.1 Dehalococcoidia bacterium | reverse complement strand
GGAGCGGAAGCGGCGCAAGATGGAGGCCCCGGTGGTCTTTCGGGGCGAGGACACGCCGTGGGAGCAGAGCCGCCAGGGCCTGCTCAAGATTTACCTTCACACACACATCACCGGGGGCTTCTCTCCCTGGCACGTGTTCATTCACCGCATCACCAAGCACTCGGGCAAGCACTGCCACCAGGGGGGACTGGGCATCTTCGTTCTGGAGGGGAGGGGGTACACGGTGGTGGACGGGACGAGGTATGACTGGGAGGCGGGGGACCTTATCCTCCTGCCGGTGAAGCCCGAGGGGTGTGAGCACCAGCACTTCAACCTGGACCCGGACAACCCCTCGGAGTGGATGGCCTTTATCTTCACCAACCACTTCGACGCCATGGGGAACCCCATGGATCAGAGGGGGGAGTCGCCCGATTGGGCGGGGCCGGCCGAGCACAAGCACGTGTCCTGAAGCGCGACAATAAAAAAAGGGGGGGCAGGTCAAACCTGCCCCCCCTTTTTTATGGTGTAACTAGTCTCCGACCAGCGCCCTGACTTCGGTTATCTTGCGCAGGGCGTCCTGGAAGTGCTTCGTCTGCACAGGCGTTATCCCCTCGAAATTGCCGTCCCGGAGGGCGGATATCTTGGCCTCGTGGCACAGCGACTCCAGCTCCGCCCCGGACCAACCATCGGTATCGGCGGCCAGCTTCGCGGTTACCGCATTGATGGTGGTCTGGTGCAGGGGGACCTTCCTGAGGTAGATAGCCAGGATCTCTTCCCTCTCCTTCTTATTGGGCAGGGGGATGGCGATCAGGGTCCCGAAGCGGCCCGGCCTGAGCAGGGCGGGGTCGAGGAGGTCCACGCGGTTGGTGGCGGCGATGACGATGACCTGGCTAAGGGGTACGATGGAGTCCATCTCGGTGAGTAGCTGGTTGACCACCCTCTCCGTGGTCTTGGTGCTAACGTCCTGGCCCCGGCGCGTGGCGATGGCGTCTATCTGGTCGAAGAAGACGATAACCGGGGATACCCGGCGGGCCAGAGCGAAGGTGTGGCGGATCTCCTCCTCGGACTCACCCAGCCACTTGCTGAATATCTCCGGGCCCTTGATCTGTATGA
Source organism: Dehalococcoidia bacterium (assembly GCA_036447315.1). Classification (GTDB taxonomy): domain Bacteria; phylum Chloroflexota; class Dehalococcoidia; order JACVQG01; family JAZFUS01; genus JAZFUS01. The sequence continues at coordinate 3,539 of JAZFUS010000139.1, read as the reverse complement.
AGTTGACCTGGCATTCCGAGGCGATGGCCCGGACCAGGAGCGTCTTTCCCGAGCCGGGAGGCCCGCTGATCATGATCCCCGTGGGGGGCCTGATGTCCATGGCGCTGAACGCATCGGGGTGGCTCAGGGGCATGGCCACCAGCTCCAGGAGCCTGTCCCGGGCCGTACTCAGGCCACCCACATCCTCCCAGCGGGTATCCGGTACGGTTATCAGGGACTCCCTCAGGGCCGAGGGCCGGGACCGGCCCATGGCGAAGTCGAAGTCCTCCTTCTCCACGGTGAGGTTTTTCAGGGCATCCTGGGAGCCGGCCAGGTCGTGCATGTTGCCGTGCAGTTTGCGGCGCATGCAGTTGAGCCCGGCCTCCCGGCACAGCTCCATGAGGTCGGCGCCCACGAAGCCGTGGGTATGGTTGGCTACCTCTGTGATGTTTTGCTCGGCCGCCGTCGACATGGGCATGCCCCGGGTATGGATCTCCAGGATGTTCTTCCGGCCGGCGGCATCGGGAGGGGCGATAAATATCTCACGGTCGAATCTCCCGGGGCGGCGCAGGGCCGAGTCCACTTCATCGATGCGGTTGGTGGTGCCGATGACCATAACCCCTTCGGATTTCTTCAGGCCGTCCAAGAGGCTCAGGAACTGGGCCACCATGCGGGTATCGGCATAGGAGCCGCTCTCGCCCCGTTTGGGAGCGATGATGTCCAGCTCATCGACAAAGATGATGGAAGGGGTATGGTGGGCGGCCTCATCGAATATCTTACGGAGGGTGGCCTCGGTCTGGCCGTAGGCCGTGGAGATGATCTCCGGGCCGTCTATGAGGTGGAACTCGGCCTCGATCTCATTGGCAACCGCCAGCGCCAGGTGGGTCTTACCCACCCCCGGCGGGCCGTGGAAGATAACCCCCTTGGGGGGATTGATGCCCATGCGGACGTAGGCGTCGGGATATAGCAGGGGCAGCTCCACCAGCTCCCGGACCGCATCTATCTCCTTGGCCAGGCCTCCCACGTCCTCGAAGCCGATATCCCTGGTGTCCATCTCATCGGCGGTCTCCAGCACCAGCTCGACGGAGGTGTTTCTGGAGAGGACCCCCGAGCCCGGGCTCAGGGCCAGGACCTTGAACAGGATGGGGGCCTGGGCGTCGGCCGGGGTGGCGGGGAGGAGCGAGCCCTCGGACACGGGGAAGTTGTCCAGCGTATCCTGGATCAGGGCCGGGATGGCCGTGGTATCGCCGGGGATGCTGCTCAGGGGGTGCACCAGGACCTTCAACACGGCGGCGGCGGGCTTCTTTTCCACGCTGACCTTCTGGCCAGGGGCCAGTTTGATGGCCTGCCGCATATAGTTATCCAGGCGCACGGTGTCCTTGCCCTTGTCCTCGGACAGGGGCTCGCCCACCCTGGCCCAGACCTTACGGCCAAAGTGGGTCCTGAGTTCCACCAGGTCGCCGGGCTTTATCCGGTCCAGTTCCATGGCGTCGGGGTCCATGTAAACCAGGCCCTGACCGCCCTGCTCGTGACTGCGGAGCACAACTAAAGGTGCCGACATCTTAAAGACTCCTCCTTATTCTAACTGGCGGGCGGTTCTTGGCTCGCTCCGCCTTTCCGAAGATTCCCGGGTTTCCCCGCCATATTATGGGGGTCCGTTCCGGGAGCCTGAATCAAATATCTGTTGTTGTGTGGGGGTGACGCACCGGACAGCGGGGTCCTATGGATTGTAGTCCGGGGCATCCTCCAACTGCTCCAGCTCGGGATAGCCCAGAAAACGGTAGCCTCTATGGGAGGCTGCCAGGAAACGGGCCGGGTCCCGGGGGTCGGTGTTGAAATGCTGGTGGGCTACCATGGGAGGGATGTAGACCACATCCTCCGCTTCCCACTCGTATTTCACGCCCTTCTCCCCGAGCCTCCAATAGTATTTGTCGCTGATCTCCACATCGGGGTCCCAGTGCATATCATAGCCCTGGCCCTCCAGGATATAAAGCATCTCCTCCGCCATGTGTAGGTGTTTGCCGGAGCGTCCCCCGGGGGGCAGGACCATGAGATAGAGGTCCAACGACCTCACCGGGTAGTCCATCTTTTCGTTTATGAGGTGTTTGATCCTCCCGTGGCGGGAGCTCTCCCACCCCATGTCCTCGGCTTTGACCACCTGGCGCCGGCGAATCCCCTCCAGGCGCTTTATTTCCTGGGCCGCCTCCCGCAGCCCCTCCTCATAGAAGCGGACGGAGCCGCCGAGTTCATAGCGGTCTTTTTCAGTCAGAGCCATGTTGCCTGCCTCAATGGGACCCTTCGTCCGGGCGGTCCACCAGCCGCTGGGCCTTTAGATTCATATTGAGGATGTACATGGGCTTGGGGTTTATCACCAGGGCCCGGGCGGGGTGCTCGCTATCGGCGTTGACGTGGCGGTGGACACATCCGTTGGGGATGATAACCACGTCTCCGGCCTCCCAGTCGAATTTCTCTCCATCGTGGATCTCGTAGCCCTTCCCCTCCAGGATATAGAACACCGCCTCGTTCATGTGTCCGTGTCTCTGGGAGACCCCGTCCGGAGGGAACTCCTCGGTGAACAGTATCATGGTCTCCAGGCCCACCTGGGTGACGTCATAGAACCGGGTCTGAAAGGTATCGTGGCGCTGCAGGGCGAGGTCCTTCCCCTTGATCACCCGGGGCATCGCGAGCAGGTCGGTCCACAGCGTGTCCATCTCCTTGGGCTGGGTCAGGAAGATGCTGGAGTTTCCAATGTCCGCTGAGCCGGACAATCGTTCCATGTTTTGCTGCATGGGCGGGCCCTCCTCAACCCGGGTGGTTACGTCCGCGACCGGTTTCCCGGGCCGGGGACAGGCACAGTATATCCAGGCTCCGGCCTTTTGTCAAAGTCCTTAGCCGCGAGGCAACGGGCCCTCAGGGCTTATAGTCCGGGGCGTCCTCAAAGTGTTCGATGCCGCCATGTCCCACGTGGTGGAACAGCCGGGACTGGAAGGAGACGAACCGGGCCGTTTTCTGGGGGTCGGCGTTGAAGTGCTGGTGCACGGTGTTAACGGGGATGTGCACCACGTCCTCCGCCTCCCAGTCGTACCTCTGCCCGTCCTGGATGTCATAGCCCCGCCCATCCAGGATCTTGAGCACCTCCTCGCTGACGTGGCGGTGCTTGCCCGAGGAGCCTCCGGGGGGTATCTCCTGGATAAAGGAATCGAATAGCAGGAGCGCCGATGGGAAGGAATCATGAACGAGATACTTGATCTTGCCCATGCGGGTATTCTCCCAGGGGCGGTCCGCCTGCCTGGTGACGTGGGGCACGGCGTTGCGCCAGGCGACCTGATCGGAGAGGGTCTTGAGATAGTGGTCATAGGTGGTCTTGGGCTCACCCTTGAACTCCAGGGGGGTTTTTTCCTCCATCATTTTCTGAAAATCGGTGTCCTTGCCCAGCGAGAACTCCAGGCCGTCGGGCATTTTGTAGCCCAGGATCTCCCCCTGGGTATCGCGGACGATCTTGGCGTCGCCGGGCGGCTGATAGTTGGGGTGCAGCTCGATCTGTTCCGTCAGGCTGATGC
>JAZFUS010000138.1:0-3077 GCA_036447315.1 Dehalococcoidia bacterium | reverse complement strand
ACCTGATAGGCAAAGGGGTCGATATCGTCGCGCTCAGGGTCGATGATCCGGAACTCCCCGTCGGCATTCCGGGATACCTCCTCGAGCAGTGCCCGGAGGGTAGGGCTGGCCCCGGGCATCTCAATCTCCTGTTTCTGGAACTCGCCCCAGAGCTCGAAGTTGCTCTCCACCACCACCTTCATGCCCCCCTCCCCTCCCCCTTCCGAATGGCCTCAAGGAGGCTCTCCGGGGATACGGGCAGCGACTTGACCCTGACCCCCACCGCGTCATAGATGGCGTTGACGATGGCGGCTATCACCCCGCCGGTGCCGCCGATGCCCACGTCCTTGCCCCCATACGGACCGTCGGGGTCGATGGTCTCCACGAAATGGGTCTCGAAAGTGGGGATATCCAGGGCGGTGGGCATCCGGTAATCATCGAAGAGCGGGGTGAGCAGCGCCCCCGTTTTGGTGTCCCAGTGGTGCTCCTCGTACAGGGCCTGGCCCAGAAGCATCTCGGCGAAGCCCTCCATCTGGCCCTCCACGGCCATGGGGTTTATGGCAAACCCCATGTCATCGACCAGGGTCAGCTTGAGCACATTGACCTTGCCCGTCTCCTCGTCCACCTCCACCTCGGCGACGGACGTGCCGAAGGTATAGGTCGGCCCCTGCTGCCCCGGCTTCTTCCGGGCCAGGTCGGCCCAGCCCTTGGGGCTACGGGGCTTGGGCATAAAGGCGCCCCGGCCCATAACGGGGGTCCCCGCCAGCAGGGAGAGGCGGGCCACGTCCTCCACGGGTATGCCCATCTCCGGCTTCTCCTTGACATGGACCCGGCCATCGGTGATATCCAGCTCCTCGGGCCGGACCTCCATCCTGTCCGAAGCAATCTGAAGTATCTGCCGGCGGGCATCGGCCCCCGCCAGCCTTACCGCGTTGGCCGAGACGAAGGTGGCCGTCATGGAGTAGGTGCCGGGGTCCTGGGGGGTTAGCTCGGTATCGCCGTTGACCAGGGCGATATCCTTCATGGCGATCCCCAGCTCCTCGGCGGCCACCTGGACCATCATACTCTCGTTGCCCTGGCCGTTATCGATGGCTCCCGTGGTCACGGTGGCGCTGCCGTCCTCATTCAGCTTGACGAAGGCCGCCGACCCCAGGCGCATCCCCAGGGGGAAGCCGCTGGTGCAGACGCCGCACCCCATGCCGATACCGCGGCCCCGGGCCAGCTTTCCCCGTTTCGCCTTCCACCCCGACGCCTGGGCCGCTCCCGTCAGGCACTCCGACAGGCCGCAGGAGCTTACCACCGACTCGTTGGCCAGGGTCTCATTGGCCTTGATGGCATTCTTCAGCCTGATGTCCAGGGGGTCCATGCCTATGGCCTCGGCGGCCCGGTCCATGATCTGTTCCAGGGCCATGGTCAGGTTGCTGGGGTGGTTGCGGTGCATGTTGCAGGTTGTCTTGTTGGTATAGACCCTGAGCCCCTCATACTTGAAATTGGGCATGCGGTAGGTTGCCGAATGGTGGTGGCCGCCCGCGTTGGTGGCCATGACCCCGCTGCTCAAGTAGGCCCCTCCATCGAGGATGAACCGGATATCCCCGGCCAGCAGGGTGCCGTCCTCCAGAAAACCCATCTTCACATCCATTATGGCCCCGTGCATCATGCGGGTGACGAACATGGTCTCTTCCTGGGTGCACTGAATCCTCACCGGCCTCCCGGTCTTCATGGAGAGCAGGGCGGCGGAGAACTCCATGGGGTAGGTATCGGAGCGGCTGCCAAAGGCCCCCCCGATGGTCACGTGGTGTAACCTTACCATGGGCACCGGCAACCCCAGCATATTGGACAGGCCCTTCCTCTTGGTGAAGGGGGCCATATTGGGAACCCAGATGTGGAGCTTCCCCGACTCGAAGCTGGCCAGGGCCCCGTAGGGCTCCATGGGGACATGGGAGATCTTCTCGCTGAAGAACCGGTCCTCGATGACGTGGGCGCACCGTCCGAAGGCCTCCTCGGGGTTCCCCTCGGTCAATTCCAGGGCCCAGCCGACATTGTGCTCCACGTGGTCATGAAGCTGGGGGGCGCCCTCCCCCATGGCCTCCATGGAATCGAACACGGCGGGCAGCACCTCATACTCCACCCTTATCAGATCCAGGGCCTCCTCCGCGACATCCTCATCCACGGCGGCCACCGCCGCCACCTCATCCCCCACATAGCGGACCTTTTCCACAGCCAGAAAATGCTGGTCCCTGGTATTGGCGAAGAGCCCGTACTTTCGCTTCATAGTATCGGCGGCGGTAACCACGGCCCGGACCCCGGGCAGCTTCTCCGCCCGGCTGGTATCGATGCTCAGGACGCGGGCATGGGGATGGGGGCTGCGCAGTATCTTGCCATAGAGCATGCGGGGGAGGGAGATATCCGCGGTGAACCGGGCGACCCCCGTGGCCTTGGGCACCGAGTCCGTTCGCGGTACCCTCTTCCCCACTACCTTATATTCTGCCATTACTTCCTCCTGTGAGCGGGCCGGTCCCTGCCGGCGGGAAGGGGGAAATTAGCTCCCGGCCGCCGCGCGCACCGCCTCGATGATCTTGGCATACCCGGTGCACCGGCAGAGGTTCCCGGCGATAGCCCTTTTGACCTCATCGTCGCTGGGGTGGGGCTCCCTCTCCAGCAGGGCCTTGGCCGACAGTATCATGCCCGGTGTGCAGAACCCGCACTGGATGGCCCCATGCTCCACGAAGGCCTTCTGCACGGGATGAAGCTCCTCGCCCTTGGCCACGCCCTCGATGGTCTCTATCTCCCTGCCCTGGGCCTCCACGGCCAGCAGCAGACACGAGTTCATGGGGCTGCCGTCTACCAGGACCGTGCACGTCCCGCAGTTCCCGTCGTCGCAGCCCTTCTTGGTGCCGGTCAGCCCCAGGTTCTCCCGCAGCACCTCGAGGAGGGTCCTCCTGGGTTCCACATCCACCTCGTAGATTTCCCCATTAACTTTAAGCTCGATAGAATGTTTCAAGGGACCCGCCTCCTTTTTCCGGCCGGACCTGGCACTGTCAGCTTCCCTAAGATAAAGGGAATGCCCGGCCACTGTCAAGGAAAACCCCCGGACCCCC
>JAZFUS010000137.1:0-2754 GCA_036447315.1 Dehalococcoidia bacterium | reverse complement strand
CCGGGGCCGAACAGCAGGGCAAAGACCATCACCTGCCTCACGGTGTGGGTGTCGGCGAACAGCAGGAGGCCGGCTCCCTCCATCATCAGGGCCACGCCAAAGAGGTATTTCTTGGATATCCGGTCACTGAGCCATCCGAATCCCAGCCTGCCCGCCGCGCTGCTGACAATCACCATCGCCGACAGCGAGGCAGCCGCGCTCCGGGCAATGCCGACGCTGATTAGAGCGGGCATAATATGGACGCTCACGGCGCTGATACCGGCACTGGCCACGGTGGCCCCAATGGCGATCAGCCAGAAGACACCCGTTTTCATGGCCTCCCTGGTCCCGAGCCCCAAGGACCGGCCGGCCTCGGCAGCGGGGACCCGGGGCGCGGAGCCTGACTGCCGCCCCCCACCAATCCCGTCCACGACATACCCGTAGTCCTCGGGCCGGTGCCTGAGGGCCAGGGATGCCGGGATACCAACCACCCACATACCCACACCGGCGACCACCATGGCGTCCCGCCATCCATGCAGACCGATGACCCAATTCATGGCGGGGATAAGGGCGCCGCTGAAGCCGATGGCGGCCAGGGACAGCCCCAAAGCAATCCCCCTCTTCTTGTCGAACCAGTTAGCGACGGCCGTGTAACCCGGTACGGTAAAACAAAAGCTCGTCCCTATGGACAGGAGAATAAAGTAGAAGTAGAAGCCGCTCAGGGAATTGACACGGCTGAGCAGGATAAAACCCAGACCGGCCAGGATCGACCCAAAGAAGACCAGCCTTCTCGGTCCAAACCTGTCGGTGAGGGTGCCCACAATGGGAGCGGCTATCCCGGTTTCCATGCTTCTGAAGGACATGGCCAGCGATGTGCCGGCATAGCTCCAGTTGAACTCCGCTACCATCGGGTTGAAGAAGGCGGTGAAGCTGTAGAAAGCGGTCCCGGCACCCCAGAAGTGTATCAGGCTCACCGCCAGGACTATCCACCACCCATAGAAAACACCGCTCATCGGGGGTTCATTTCAGGCCCTTCCCGCGGTTTCCCGGGCAGCCTCACCCGTGACAACGTAATACTATCACCACACTTCGCAGTATAGTCGCCGGTAGGGAGGGTGTCCAATACCCCGGCACCACCCCCTCGAGTGGACTGCATCAAGCAGCAAACCCGCCCCATTCCATATTGTCACTGCGAGAATTGCTTAATTTCTTCAGCCGATATATCATCTTAGACAATTCGCAGCCCGCACCCATCAGCTTCAACCATTGAGGGCCCCAGGGCCGGCCCCGGGGAGGCTGCCGGAACCGACGAGGAGGGGAGATGGCATACTACAGGGACCTGAGGGAATATATCAAGGCCCTGGAGGCAAAGGGCAGGCTGATTAGGATGGGCCGGGAGATCAACAAGGATACGGAGCTTCAGGCGCTGGTAAGATGGCAATTTCGAGGCCTTCCCGAGGAGCAGAGGAAGGCCTTTCTATTTGAAAACATCGTAGATGTCCGGGGTAAACATTACGATACCCCGGTCCTGATAGCCGCCCACGCTCCCTCCCGCGAGGTCTACGCCCTGGCCATGATGTGCGAGCCGGAAGAGATCGCGCAGAGATGGGAGCAGGCCCAACTTCACCCCATTCGTCCCGAAACTATTGGCTCCGGTCCGGTCCAGGAAGAGGTCCACCAGGGCGAGCGGCTGCTGGAGCACGGCGGTCTGGAGGAGTTCCCCATAACCATAGCCACCCCGGGCTTCGATAATGCCCCCTATTTTACCGCCGGTAACTGGGTCTCCAAAGACCCCGATACCGGGGTATACAATGTGGGCAACTACCGGGGGATGGTCAAAAGCAGTTCAAGGGTGGGCATCGGCTGCCTTCTGCCTCAACATCTCCGCATGAACTGGGAGAAGTATCGAGAGAAGGGCTTGCCCTCCATGCCGGCGGCCGCGGTTATCGGCCCCACCCCAAACCTGGGCCTGGTGGCTGTAACCAAAATCCCCTACGAGGTCGGCGAATACGATGTCGCCGGGGGTATCGCCGGTGAGCCGGTGGAGCTGGTAAAATGCCGGACCATCGACCTGGAGGTGCCGGCCTCCGCTGAAATAGTGATTGAGGGAGAGATACCCACCGATTGCCTGGAGCAGGAGGGCCCCTTTGGGGAGTACACCGGGTATATGGGCATGGGCAGACCAAGCCTGTTCCTCAACGTCACCGCCATCACCCACCGCCGGAAACCCATATGGAATGACTTTCTCAGCCAGTTTCCACCCAGTGAGAGCAGCCTGATGACGAAGCTGGGTTTCGAGGCTGCCTTTCACAAGTTCCTGAAGCACGACCAGGGCCTGCCCAACCTGACGGGGGTGGCCTTTCATGAGGAGAGCAGCGGCCGTCAATTCTGCGTCATCGGCCTCAAGCAGCCCACCCAGACCGAGGCATGGAAGGCGCTGGACGGCGCCGCGGGCCTGTCGGCTGCCTTTGGCAAGGTCTTTATCGCCGTAGATGATGATATCGACCCTGGAGACCCGGACTCGGTTATCTGGGCCCTGTGTTTCCGGATGCAGCCCGGCGGGGACATCCGGGTTATCCCGGGCAGGACCGCCGCCCTCGACCCGTCTTCCGCCCCGCCGGAGGAGACCAGGAAGAAAAAGGAGCGCACAGAGACCTCGGCCCTGTTGATAAATGCCACCCGGAAGTGGGACTACCCTCCGGTGTCTCTACCCAGGGTGGAGTTCATGGAGAGAGCTAAAGAGATCTGGGAGGAGGAGGGACTGCCCCCGCTGAC
>JAZFUS010000136.1:0-2057 GCA_036447315.1 Dehalococcoidia bacterium | reverse complement strand
GGCCTTCCCCCGGGGCATATCGCCTATGATCTCTAAGCGCGATGTGCAGTCCCCCTCGAAGAGCGGGTTGGGGGTGAGACCGGCGTCGATTATGGCCAGCATGAGCTTCTTCAGGGTGGGCCAAAAGAAGGTCTTGAACTGGTCCAGCGACATAAACCCGTCGAGGCCTTTGTGAAGGGGGATGAATACCCTGTTGATCCCCTCGGTTTTGGGGATGGAGGCTGCCTGCCGTATCATCCAGGGCAGGATCTTGTCGCAGGCCTCCAGCAGCTTGTCGGGGTTCCGATACATGTCTATCATTATGCCCCGCGTTCCCCGCAGGTAATCACCGACGTAGTCGAAGGGGGCCGCCACCGACGAGGAGAATTGGCGGGGAAAGCCCAGGGCCGCCATTTCCTTGGAAAACGCGGACCCCTTGGCTATCATCGCCTGGGCTTCCTTGCCGGCCTTAATAAGGGACTCCAGGGCGGTGATGACCTCGGGCCGGCCGAAGGAGGCCAAATTGGAGACCAGCCTGGTGTACCACCCGAACATCAGGGGGCGCAGCATGGTCAGCGGCTCCAGGGTCCCGCAGATGCGGGGGAGGTAGGTCCTCATCAGGAAATCGGAGGGGTCCAGGAGAAAGTCATCATATTCCGCCGCCGACATGTATTCCCCTTCCACGAATTGGAAGGTAACATCGGGGCTGAGTCCGTGCCCCGGCCACTTGAGGAGCTTGTAGTCCAGGGCCTCCAGCGGGGGTACCCAGGAAAGCACCCGGAAGGTGTCGGGGCATACATCCATTTGGAAGTCCAGGACCATGCTCCGTATGGCCATGCCCAGCTTGTCATAATCATACATGATTTCCTGGAAGCCTATCCCGGAATATGTCGCGGCAAAATAGTGGACCACGGGTGCGAACGGGACCCTGTCCGGTACTTTCAGCGCAACAGCATCCTCGATGCGCCGGGACCTTTCCTGGTACAGCTCTTCCGGTGTTTCAGCCATGATCATTCATCTCCCGGCGTTTCCCGGCAACCCCCAGCCATTGTTGGGCCAGGGTCACCGCCGCCATGGCATCTTTGCCATAGGCATCGGCCCGGATATACCTCTTGATATCGTCATCGACCTGACCGCCCCCGATCATGATCTTGACGCCGTCCCGCAGGCCGGACGCTTCGATGGCCTCCACCGTCGCTTTCATGGAGTCGAAGGCCAGGGTTAAAAAGCCGCTCAAGGCCACGACCCTGGCGCCGGTTTGCTGTATCTCGTCCACGAATTTCGAGACGGGAACATCCACCCCCAGGTTGTGGACCTGGAATCCGTTGACATCCAGCATGAACTCCACGATATTCAGGCCGATATCGTGTATATCCCCGGCTACAGTGCCCAGGACCACGTCGCCCAGGCTCTTCACATCGGGCCCGGCCGATATCCTGGGCTTTACGATCTCAGTTATCCCTTTTAATATCTCTCCGGAATACACCAGGTCCGGGATAAAGCATTCCCCCTCCGCAAAGCGCTTGCCCACGATTTCCATGGCTTTCCGGCTGTCCTCGAGAATCCTGAGGGGGTCCTCCCCGGCCGCGAGGCGCTCCTCCACGGTTTTCAGGGCCGCTTGCTCCTCCAGGTCGACAAGTTGCTTTACCAGGTCACCAGTCATGGTTGTTTACCTCCGATGGTTATAGGGCGCGGGGAGCACCGGCACCATTTTACACTAAATGAGCCAAGATGAAAAAACCCGATGGGCCGCGGTGTCCGAAGGCGAGATCCGGCGGTTGATGGGCACCGGTTGCCTCGCCCGGGATGAGGCGGGTCCGATTCGAGCTAATCATTTGAGGCAGCATCAGGGGGCAGCATTGGATTGTAGAAACGCGATGATCTGCTCCAGTTCCGAGTCGCTGGGAACGGCCCGGTCCAGGGACCTCATGTTCTGTGTCATCCGTTTAAGAACTGCAGGCCATTCGTCCCTGGTGTGCTGGCGGGGGTCCGGAAGCGCATGGCAGCCTGCGCATGCCTCTCGAAACCCGTCGGCGCCGGGCCCGGTCATTTCATTTAATTGTTGGGGACCCAGCCCG
>JAZFUS010000135.1:0-4141 GCA_036447315.1 Dehalococcoidia bacterium | reverse complement strand
GCCCCTGGACGTGTACATCGTGGCCAGCGCCAACCCCGAGGACTATACCAACCGGGGGCGCATCATCACCCCCTTGAAGGACCGCTATGGCTCTCAGATAAGGACCCATTATCCCCGGAAGCTGGAGCAGGAAATATTGATTATGGAACAGGAGTGCACGGTATTTGAGGACGGCTCCTATCGGGTCCTGGTCCCCCCTTATATAAAGGAGATCGTGGCCGAGCTCACCTCCCTGGCCCGCCGCCATCCGGACATAAATCAGAGGTCGGGGGTGAGCGTGCGCATGTCCATATCCAACTATGAGAATCTGGTGGGCAATGCCCTGCGGCGGGCCATCCGCCTGGGGGAGGAGACGGCCGTGCCCCGGGTCAGTGACCTGCCGTTCCTGGTGGCCACCACCAGCGGCAAGATCGAGTTGGAAACCGTAGAGGACGGGGCGGAGAATCAACTCGTGGAACGGCTCATCCAGAACACTGTGCTCAATGTCTTCAACAGGCACTTTGCCCTCGAAGATTTTGACGGGTTCCTGGAGAGCTTCAAATCCAGTCAGGGAATAGAGGTTTCCGAGTCCAAGGCCTCCCAGGAATACACTGAGATAAGCAGGGGGTTCGGGGGCCTGGGCCCCGGGATCAAGAAGCTGGAATGCGACCAGGGCCCGGCGGCCACGGCCTCGGCTGTGGAGTTCATCCTGGAGGGCCTGCACCTCAACAAGAAGCTCAATAAGGAAAAGCTGGGCCTGGGCTCCCAGTATAAGGGAATCAATGACTAGTTACCGGTACTCCGGATGGGATGGCACCCAGGACCTTTCCTGGCTGGGTGCCGAGGACCTGATGGCGGAGCTCTCCGAGGCCATGATAGACCACGGTGACCTGTATTGGGCCCTGAGGAAGCTGATGCAGGGCGGCATCCAGGGACCGTTTGGGGAGAAGCTCCAGGGCATTCAGCAAATGCTTCAGCAGCTTCGCAACCAGAAACAGGAGATGCTGGACCGGTTCAAGCTGGATTCCGTCATGGACGAGTACCAGAAGCGATTGGATGAGGTGGTGCGCACGGAGAGGGAGGGTATTCAGAAACGCCTCGAGGAGACCCGCAAGCCCTCCGGGGATGTCACCCCGGCCGGTGGCGAGGAGACGGGGGAAGCGGAGGGGAAGCCGGACAGGGATCTGCTGGAGGCCCTGAAGCGGGTGGCTGGAAAGAACCTTTCCTTTCTGGACAAGCTGCCGAAAGACCTGGCCGGCGCCATCAAGGAGCTGACCAGCTACGAGTTTATCGATGCCGATGCCCGGCGGCAATTTGAGGAGCTTATGGCTATGCTCCGGCGCCGGGTTACCGAGTCTTTTTTCAAGGATATGATGGGGCAGCTCCAGGATATGGGCCCCCAGGACATGGACCGGCTCAAGGACATGCTCCAGTCACTGAACCAGATGCTCAAGGAAAAGAGGGAGGGGGGGCAGCCCGACCTGGACAGCTTTATGAAGGAGTTCGGGCAGCATTTTGGCGGCCAGCCCCCCTCCAGCATGGACGAGCTTATGGACATGCTTCAGCGTCGCATGGGGCAGATGGGCTCCCTGCTGGACAGCCTCTCACCGGAGGAGAAAAAGGCCCTGGAGGACCTGGTGGATTCCATGCTTCAGGACCAGGGACTCCGGGAACAGCTTATGGAGATGGCGGCCAACCTGGAGCGGCTCCGCCCCATGGGAAACCTGAGGTCCCAACATCCCTTTGAAGGGAACGAGCCGCTGGACCTCTCCGAGGCCATGAAGCTGATGCAGGAGCTTCAGGAGATGGGTGAGCTGGAAAGGCAGCTGAGTGAAACCCGTTTTCGGTCCGACCTGGACAACATAGATATGGATAAACTGCGCCGCATTTTGGGAGAGGAGGCCCAGCAATCGCTGGACCAGTTCAAGCACCTGACGGACATACTGGAGGAGGCGGGCTATATCAAAAAGCGGGGTGGTCGTTGGGAGCTTACCCCCGCGGGGATAAGGCGAATCGGGCAGAAGGCCCTCAGGGACATCTTTTCATTTATGAAGAAGGAGCGCCCGGGCAAGCATGAGATGGAGTCCGTGGGGATGGGGGGAGACCGGGCCGATGACACCAAGAGATATGAGTTCGGCGACCCCTTCCTGCTCCAGCTGGAAAAGACCCTGATGAACTCCATCAGGAGGGAGGGGCGGGGTACGCCCCTGCACCTGGACCCCGGGGATTTTGAGGTCTACCGTACGGACAACCTGGTGCAGTGCGCCACGGTACTCATGCTGGACATGAGCTGGTCCATGCCCATGAGGGGGAACTTCTTCCCCGCGAAACGGATGGCCCTGGCCCTGGATAGCCTGATTCGAACCCGGTTTCCCCGGGACAGTTTCTATGTCGTGGGCTTCTCCGATTACGCCACGGAATTAAAGAGCGAGATGCTGCCCCAGCTCACCTGGAACGAGTTCGTCTATGGCACCAACATGCAGCATGGCTTCATGCTCTCCCGGAAGCTTCTCGCCAAACATAAAGGGTGCAACCGGCAGATAATAATGGTCACCGACGGCGAGCCCACGGCCCATATGGAGGGAGACCGGGCCTATTTTGCTTATCCCCCCATTCCCAAAACCCTGGAGGAAACCCTTCGGGAGGCCAAACGCTGCGCCCGAGAGGACATCGTGATCAACACCTTCATGCTGGACCAGAGCAGCTACCTCATGGATTTTATACAGAAGCTTGCCAAGATCAACCGGGGCCGGGTCTTCTTCAGCAACAAGGAGGACCTGGGCCGGTATGTCCTGGTGGACTACCTCTCCAACAAGCGGAAGGTCGTTTCTTAAGCCCGTGCCCGACGTGAAATATGAGCCGCATTGCCCTCTGTGCCAGATGGAGAAGACGACCAACTGGTATCATGAAGAGGACAGGTTTGTCATCATGGACTGTGATACCTGCGATGTGCCCATGGGGGTGTGGAGGGAACACGGCCTGGACCTGGATTTAAAGAACCCCGAATATGTCCGCATGCTGGACCTGCTGGGGGAGGTTGCCGACCGGGTCCTGGGCGAGGGGAAATGGTGGCTGGACCCCATCATGCGCAGCATCCCCGGCCACCACCATGCCCATGCCCGGCCCAACTGGGCACGTTGGTGGTAGGCAAACCCTCATTTCAATAGCCTGGATCTTCCCGGTACGCCGGAGACGTGGCACGGGCCCGACCATCTACCTACCCTCTATCTGCCGCTTCTCAAAATTCCTCCTTCGGATGGCTCTTCACGTGGCTTTTCGCACATGATCGCTTCCCTGGCCGGCCGCCGGCTGGAGCCCCCTGCACTGAGATAATGGAAAGCCTTCTTTACGGGGTTGACCCGGACGCAAAAGTAGGGATTCTCGGCCTTCATGTCCCCCGGCAGGCATTTTTACCACGTGGGGGGTTTATGAAGAATTCGTAAGTGAACAATATAGAACATATAAAGTTTACATGAATATCCCGAGAAGAAATGGCATTTTACGGAGGGGGCTTGCCGCTTGACCCCAATAGGGACAGGCCTTTATAATCGGAACGAAATGTTCGAGGCCGCGACAAAAAAGCTTTTCGATTTCCCGGGAGGGGTCTGGGTGTTATGGCCAGCATTTTAATAGCGGATGCTGAGCGAAGTGTGGCCCGCAGCATAAGGCTGTCTCTGTCCTTGGCGGGGCATGAGCCCATCGTGGTCCATGATAGCGCGCGAGCCATGGACCGCCTCCGGAAGTCGCCGGTGGATCTGGCCATCATCGAACTCATTCTGCCCCAGGATTCGGGCGTTGAGCTTTGCCGCCGGATCCGGTCCGATCCCGGCCTGGCCCAGACCCGTATCCTGGTGGTGAGCGCCCTGCACTCGATATCTGACAAGGTGGGGGCTTTCCACGCCGGTGCCGATGACTACCTGACCAAGCCCTTCGACATGGCGGAGCTGGAGTGCCGGGTGGAGGCCCTCCTACGGAGGAGCCTGCAGGCATCATCGCGCCAGATGTCGCGCCTCATCTCCCTCCATGTGGGCAGCGTCTTCATAGAGCTGGATAAGGCCACCTTCATGGTATATGTGGATGGCCGGAGGATATCGCTGACGCCGACGGAATTCGACCTGCTCCGATGCCTTATGGAGAAAGCGGGGACCGTGGTTTCCCATGA
>JAZFUS010000134.1:0-2119 GCA_036447315.1 Dehalococcoidia bacterium | reverse complement strand
GCAATTGCCGAAACGGCCAGGGTGGCGGATGAGGCGAACATCAAACTCAGCCCGAAGCAGATTGACCAGATAGCCGCTCAGGTGGCGGCGGCATGGGTCGAACAGCGCAAACGAGGCCTCTCAGCGGGGGAAATCTCGATTGAGGAGCTGGTCCGGGCGGCGCTCAACGAGGCGCTTGCCGTCGGCGCTCAGCCGCTGCTGCCGGGCACGACGGCTTATTGGGCGCTGGATAGCACATTTATCCGTCCGAACAAGCCAGGGGTCGCAGAATATCAAGAGGGGGGTTTTAGTAACTGGGTGGTGAAACAAACGAGTACTTCCATGGAGTACCGGACGGTAAAGAACGGGGAGGTGACTGCTGATCTCTCCGTCGAATTCAAGTATGACAGCCCGCCGAAATATCTCCGGCCCGGGGACACCCTGGAGCTACAGGCATCGGGCAAAATCACCGCTCGTAAAGACTTCGAAAGGCTGTATGAGTTCAAGCTGTACTATAATTCATCCGCCATGTCGATGGGTTCATACGTCAGAAGCAGCAGCGGCTCCAGGACCTTCAAGATCGAAGTGCCGCCTTTGCCCGGTGACAGGGAACGGTTCTCCATTCGCGTGGGCATTGAAGCGCTGAATTGTAAGGCTGATAGCTGCAATGCTACCTGGGTTTACGAGCCACGAGCAGGGCCGATGCCTGCGGAGTAAAGCCGCTTACGGTGGGGATGATGCTTAAGTTCAGCCATGCTCGGCCCGCACGGAAGGGGAACGGTTCAGGGGCTTATTTGACCTGGTATTCAGGCGGGTGGTGCGGTCAGGGTTTTCCTCCCCAGGTGTTGGTGTGGACAAACTCCCGAAGGTCCTTCCTGGTCCGCTCGCCCAACTTTTCCTCGGCCGCTTTATCATAGGAGTCCCCGGCCGGATAGGACAGGGGCGTGGCCGCCACAAATCTGACCTCCCCGGGAACGCCCAGTATTTTTTTAAGCTCGTCCTCGTTCACGGCTATCATGATGTGGGTCACCAGCCCGAGATCGGTCGCCGCTAAAATCAAGTTTTCAATGGCCAGGGCCACGTCGAACATGTAGTATTCCCTGCCATCCCGGGTCTGGTCATCGTTGGGGTCGGCACAGGCGACTATGATAACGGGCGCTTCCTTCACCATCTGCCCGGTTTCGGTGTAGGCCCGGGTCACCAGCTGTTCAATAATCGCCCTGTCCGTCACCACGATAAAGCGCCACGGCTGCGTGTTACGCGCCGAGGGGGCTACCCTGGCGGCCTCCAGGACCTTGTCGATTTTCTCCTGTTCCACCGCACGCGGCGACAGGCGCAGCTTCAGGCTCGCCCTCTTGTGGATCGCCTCCAGTGTTTCCATGCTGCCTCCTTTTCTAAGGCGCCCCCCGGGAGAACCACCATCGAGTTTTCAACCCGCGTGGCTGCGGCCCGGCCGCTCGTTTCCGCCATATCCGCTATATTACGGCACATGCCATCGAGGTTTCAACCTTTGGGGTGGCAAGGGTTACCCCTGCTGCCCTTCCGCACGCTCAACTGCCAGCTTGATGCCAGTCAGGGATACCACCCTTACCCGCTCCCCATCCGCCAGTTCGGCACGGGATTTAGCGGTCCACAGCTCGCCTTTATAGCTCACGAGGTATTCATCCCTTTGCCCCCGCTCCAGCCGGGAAACCACCTCCCCCGTCCCTCCCACTATACCCTCCAGGCCCACATTCAGGGGCTTGTTCATGCCTCTATATATCACGTAGAAGAGACCGAGGGAAATAATGGCTAAAGGGAGGTAAACGGCCAGGGCCTGGGGGAGAGGCAGAAATACAAAGGCCACCAGCCCGATAGCCGGCATAGCTAGAAGCAAATGACACACGGCTCACCTCGTCGGATTCCACTAATGACAGAGATTGCAAAGGGACCTGGTGGGGAAGCTCAGGGCCTCGAACCCGCCGCCTCAGTAGGCCATAAAGGGGGAGGGTTCGCCGTCCGATAGCGCAAAGATAACGAAGGGCTCCTGCTTGGGACCGGGCATCCCCGGTGAGCCGGAGGGCATTCCCGGCAGGGCGATGCCCCCGATATCCGGTTTCTCCGCCAGGAGTTTGTCCACGGCGGCGATGGGCACATGCCC
>JAZFUS010000133.1:0-3951 GCA_036447315.1 Dehalococcoidia bacterium | reverse complement strand
CACCGGAAGCACCCCGGCGGCATAGACCAGCTCCTCCGGGACGTAGGTGCAGAAATACCCCAGGACCTTGCCTCCGGTCCTGGCTTTCCAGTCCCGGGCATATTGGTGCCGGTTGGCGCTTAGCTCTTGAAATTCACCCATGTTATCTCCTAGGGACCGGCCACCGCAACCACCTTTTGGCGAAGCTCGGTGCATACCTCCTCCGTGTTGGCCACCCGGCCGAAGAGGGTGGCGAAGGAGCGCAGGGTGGCATCGTGAAGCCCCTGGGTGAAGGTGGCGGTGGCGTCATCCACCAGGACGCAGCGATATCCCCGGTCGGCGGCGTCCCTGGCCGTGGTCTCCACGCAGGCGTGGGTGGCGACCCCGGTGATGACCAGAAAATCTATTTTCATGTTCCTCAGGGTCTGGTCGATGCCGGTGGAATTGAAGGCCCCGTAGGACGTCTTGTTGATCACCATCTCCCCGGGCAGGGGTTTGATATCCTCCAGAATCCGGTGTTCAAAGGTGCCCGCGGGCGCCATCCAGCGGCTGTACTTCCGCGCACGCTCCCGGTCAGCCGCTGATTCCCCGCTGGTCAAGGGCACCATATCGGTCATATCGGGAAGCACGGGGCCCACCGTGACGTAGATAACCCGCAGGCCGTTCTTTCGGAAAAAATCGAGGAGCCGTAGGTGGTTGGGCATGACCAGGCTCGAAATCCGCTGCATATAGTAGGCAAAGGCCTCGGGATAGCGCTCTCTGAGGTAGGCGGCAAACCCGTGGTCGGGATGGCCAAAGAGGTTCTGCATATCGATGATGAGTAGAGCGGTGCGCCGGGCATCCATCTCGAATCTCGGTGCCAGTTTGGGCAAACTTTCGATATCCCTCTGCCAGCTTGGTGTGTTTCCCATGGTGCCCCTTGACCGTGGCCCTCAGGCCAGCTTCTTCATCCCCAGGCTCTCCATGAAGGCGTCAATGCCATCCACCACCTTGACTATGTCCACGTCCCTCTTATCGCTGGCACTGGCCTCATATACCAGACACGGGATACCCTTTTGCTTGAGGGCATACCTGGAGTCCAGAAGGCCCAGCACACCCCCCACCTCACCCCGGTTGATATGGAAGATAACGCCGTCACACTTGTATCTTTCCACCATGTCGACGTAGTAGCCCGTCTTGAGCTCCGGAGAGAACATGTTGAGCCAGGGCTCCCGGAGTATCTCCCAGAAGGCCATGTGGTTTAAGGCCTCCTCCCGGTTTCGGGGCGGGTGTCCCAGGTCCCCGAAGGACTCCACCGGGCCCCAGGTGCGGTCATCCCGGATACCGTATCCCCAGTTGAAGACATACATGGAGGTGACCAGGGCGGCCCCATAGGCCTCCAGGTGCCGCAGGATGTCCATGGCCACATAGGGGGGCACGAAGTCATGGATGAACCGGCCTTTCTCCTCGGGGAGAGAGGCGATGCCCCGGGCTACACGGTCCTGGACCTCCTCCAGGAGGGTCTCATGGAAATCCACCCCTTCCTTTCTGGTAGCCCAGTGGACCCGGGGTATGATAAGGTTGAACATCTGGCGGGCGTTGAGGGGGGCGGGAACGGTCTCCTGAAGCTCACAGATCTGCCCCCAGAGCATCTGGCAGCGCCGTTTATTGACGATGGCCTGGATGAGTTTCTCGTCGTCGTATTTCCTGCCGGTAAGCTTCTCCGCCCACTCGATGAAGTCGTTGAACTGAGAGGCCAGGTAGGGGACGTAGCGCTCCACCTGCTTGGCGGTGATAACGCCGTTGCGGGGCTTGAGCGTGGGATAGTCCATAACGAAGTAGGGGACATCGAGGTGTTCGGACAGTACCCGGTACCACTTCTCCTGGCCGCCGCAGTGGCTGGTGTAGAAGTGGGCGGCGAAATCGGGCTTGGGGAACTCACCCCAGGGGGAGCGGTTCAAGAACATGGAGCCCCAGTAGGACCGGATATAGGCGCAGACATCGCGCCCGTAGCCGGAGGAATCGGTGGCCTCCGCGGTGACCGCCGCCAGCTCGGGATAGTGGGCCACGGTGGCCCCGTAGGGCTCCCCCTCCAGGGCCTCGTATTCGCCCAGGCCCTCCATGAGCTCCCACAGCATGTTGGCCCCTCCCGTGACGAGCAGTTTGCCCTGCTCCCGGGCGGTCATCACTCTCTGGTAATGGAGCTCCCGCAGCCCCTTGGCTATTTCGAAATGCTTTATTGGTTCCGTTTGATAGGTCAATGCGATATCTCCGGGGGCCTTAAACTACCTCTAACTCCATCATCTCCAGGAAGGCCTGGGCCCGGGTCTTGGTCGGCCCTTCGGCCAGGGTGGTATCCAGCTCCAGCACGCAGGTGGGCAGGTTGAGCTGATCGAAGATCTTCTTGAGGGAGGGGATATCCAGCTCCTGCGGGTGGCAGAACTTCTGGTAGACCAGGAAGGCTCCCTGAACTTTGTAGTCCTGGGCCAGTTTGATTATGTGCCGGTACCGGGGGCGCTGGGTGGGGTCGGTACCCTTGTTGCCGATATCCTTTACGGGACAGCTCGGCTTATCCACGTAACGGGAGGCGATGGCCATGAGGGGATTGCTGTCGGGGGGGGTGAGGTTCCAGAAGTACCGGCTGCCCATACAGAGGTCATCGACGACGATGTTGGCCCCCTGCGCCTCTATGAGGCGCAGAAGCGTGGTGTCGTGGTTTTCACCGCCGACCACCATGAGCCTGGGGCCGGGTGGGGGCGGGTCGGGGCGTTGGGGGAGGTATCGGATAAGCTCCTCCAGCCACTGGTTGTGCTCCGCCTTGTCACAGAACATGCTGGAGAGCACCACGTCCATGGTTTCGGCCCCGGAAATGAGGGGCGGGTCGGCCTTCCGGAGCTCGTAGATCTCCCGGAGCAGCCTGCGGTTGGTGTCATAAACATCGATGGCCCGTTGCAGGTCGTCACCGGAGATGGTTTTCCCCGTCAATTCCTCCAGGGTGCCCTGGAAATCGGCCAGCTCGTCGGCCAGAATGGGCTTGAGGGAATTGGCCTCGGCGATTCCCGGTATGGGTATGTAGTAGCTATAGGGGGTGGGGACGTGGAGCACCCAGCTTTCAAAGGTCTGGTTGATCTGGACACAGGTATGGCCCACGGTTATCCCATCCAGGTAGTGGTAGCGCCCGCTGAGGCCCTCCCCCAGGCAATCCCGGGAGAAGGGGCAAAAGAAGCTGGCCATATATACGCTGCTGAACTCCTGGGGCTCATTGTTGCTGATGATGCGCACCGGAAGGATGCCCCCCGCGTAGGCCACCTCCTCGGGCATGTAGCAGCAGAGATAGCCCAGGACTTTGCCCCCGGTTTTCGCCTTCCACTCCTGGGCATACTGATGGCGGTTGCTCACCAGGTCTCGAAATCTGTCCAGCACTACTCATCCTCCGGTCCGGGAATGTTTTCTGGGGGACGAGGTTCCCGGTCCGGGCATCCCTCCGGGAAGGTGTGATCGCCTTGGTGGCAGACAACGTATTTTAAGGCTGTCGCGGGATTCCACAAGATAGTCAATTGTAGCATATGCCGGTATCCTCGGTCAATCGAAGGCCCCGATGTTGCACGATAGCGGAGCACTGGGATATAATAGCTGTGCTTTGCTGGTAAACACTCCGGTACTGGTGCTAAATCAGAATTATGAGCCGCTCAACGTTTGCGCGGCCCGCCGGGCCCTGTCCCTGCTGTTCAGGGGCAAGGTCGAGGTGTTGGAGAATGGTGGCGGGGGGATCAGAACCGCCCTGGTCACCTTTCCCCTTCCCTCCGTTATCCGGATGACCTATATGATAAAGCATCCCCGGCGCCAGAGGCGGCTTACCCGGTTCCAGGTGTTCAGCCGGGACCGCTTCACCTGCCAGTACTGTGGGAGGGAACCCCGGGAGCTTACCCTGGACCACGTGGTACCCCGCCACCTGGGGGGTGAACATACCTGGGAGAATGTGGTCAGCGCCTG
>JAZFUS010000132.1:0-2326 GCA_036447315.1 Dehalococcoidia bacterium | reverse complement strand
CTGGCGTATTTTCTCGCTCAACGAAACGCGAACAGGGACACACTGGTTGTGCTCAACGGCCTGCCCCGGCACATCGGCCAGGCCGGGGCCATGGAGGCCATAATAGACATGCAAGCGCTGCTGAGTCTCGAGTGCGAGCCGGCGACCGTATGGGAGAGGATTCGATTGAACGCCGGCGGCGACCGGGGTGGGCGCGCCGACGACACGCTGGGTGAGGTTGAGCGAAGGGTTGAGGTCTTCAGAAGCCGGACCGAGCCGCTGCTCCGGTATTACCGGGAGCGGGGGGTGCCCGTGCTGCCCCTGGAGGTCGGGATAAAAACTACGGCTCAGGAGATATACGGGCAGCTCGAGCCCGATGGGTCCGGCCCGGAGCGGCAGACCTCGAATAACAGTGCACCGGACCACTGAGCCATGCCCGGGAAGCCATCGCGGAAATCCCCGGGGAGGTAGCATTGACTTCGCCCCGATGATATTATAGGGGCACACGGCGGGTTGTGGGAGCAGATAAGTCCCGGTGGGCTTCGCGGACTTCAACTCCGTTGTGGGGCGCTAACCATGCGTCCCAGGTGGGTTCGACTCCTATCTGCTCCCGCCACACCCCCGGCGAGGTCGGGTATCTTTACCCGGCTCTCCAGGCGCAATCCCCCTACTTGAGCGTTCGCTCATCGCCGGTGCGGCGGGTAACCCCCCGGGCATCCAGGTGTTCCATCAGGGCTTGAGCATATTTCCGGCTGGTACCCAGCAGGTCGCGCGCCTCGGCCAGGGTTATTTTACCCCGGGACTTGAGGTAGCCGGTGACCAGGCCCTCCATCTCGTCGTAGGCCGAGGTAGTGAAGATAACACTATCGCTTACCTTCACCACCCGGCGCTGCTTGATGAGGAGGCCCAGGAGGTCCCGGTCAAGGGTGAGCTCGCCGGAGGGGGAGCGGGGATCGCGGGCCAGCGCGTCGAGAAAGCTCTCCATCGCCGCCCCCTGCTCCGGGGTCGGCCGGATATCGAAGGAGGGGAGACGCAGTGTCGCGTTGTCCTCAACCAGGACGCCATCCTGGAGAAGCAATTGAAGGCAGAGGGCGAAGGAGTGGCTGGGGAGATTCAACCTGTTTCTCAATTCCTGCCTGGGTATACCTGGCCGGAGGGGAAAGCGCTCACCATGTTCCTGGACCACCGCTTTCGCCCTCTCCACCAGGCGCTCCCAACCCCGGGCCGGGAAGATAAGGGCCGTTTCGCTATCCCCCAGCACTACCACCCGCTTCTTCATGGCCAGGTCGCCGACCGCTGCCCGTGCCTCGCCGGCGGACAGGTTGCAGAGCGCCTGCAGCTTCGCCAGGTCCATGGGGCCCTTGGACTCCAGGGTATCAAGAAGGCTGTCCTCCAGGAGGCCCTCCGCCCGGACCCTCAGGCTCTCCAGGGTGGCCTGATGAAAGCGGCGGTGGCGTTTGGCCAGGGGGTCCACCACCTCACCCCCCCCCAGGGTCTCATCCGGGCTGCGGATGATGAAGCGGTCTCCCTTGACCACCGTTGCCGGCTCCGCGGTGACAATCTGTGCCCATCCGGTCTCACCCGGCATCAGCTTCTCTGTATCCAGCAGGCGCACCTTTCCCCCTATCTGGGTGGCGCCGGCATACAGGACGACCGAGGTATTGTGCCTGAGGGGGTGAGGCAGGCCGGGAAGCAGGCGCAGCTTGACGTCCAGGGTCCTGCCGGGAATGAGCCAGTCCGAAACGGTCACCAGGTCGCCCCGTTTCAGGTCATGTATCGCGATACCGGCCAGATTAATGGCTACCCGGCTGCCCGGTGTCGCCGTGTCGATCTGCTGCTTGTGAGTCTGGAGTCCCCGGATGCGCGCCTTCAGCCCGGAGGGCAGCACCTCCACGGTTTGCCCCAGGGAAAAGCTGCCGTCCCTCAGGGTCCCCGTCACCACCGTGCCTGAGCCGGACATGGTGAAGACGCGATCGATGCTGAGCCTGGGCCTGCCCGTGTCCTTTCGGGGCAGGGCGGAATCGAGGAGGTTGTCCAGGGCCGAAACCAATTCGGGCAGTCCCTCTCCGGTGACCGCCGAGACGGTGAGGATGGGGCAGTGGTCCAGGGTGGTCCCTTTAACCAGCTCCTCCACCTCCATGGTGGCCAGCTCCAGCTCCTCCTCCCCCACCAGGTCTTTCTTGGTGATGGCCACCACCCCACCCCGGACCTGGAGCAGGTCCAGAATGGCCAGGTGTTCCCGGGTCTGAGGCATCACGCCCTCATCGGCGGCAACGATCAACAGGGCAAAATCTATCCCCTCCGCCCCCGCCAGCATATTCTTGATGAAGCGCTCGTGTCCGGGCAC
>JAZFUS010000131.1:0-9658 GCA_036447315.1 Dehalococcoidia bacterium | reverse complement strand
GAAGCCCCGCAGGGACTCCCGGAGCAGGGTCTGTTGGTAGCTGGACGAGGCGGCGTTGCGTAGAAACCAGCCGATGAAAATCCACCACATGCCGCCCAGCCAGTTCCCGGTGAAGAAAACCCAGAACACACCCAGCAGCATGAGAGTGTAGCCCAGACCCTGGCCCCCCAAAGTGGCCAGGCGGGTGGCTCGCACATAGTTGCCGGTATAGCGCCAGATCAGGGAGCGGAGGACCCGGCCCCCATCGAGGGGGAAGCCGGGGATCATGTTGAACACCGCCAGAACGATGTTGATGTACGCCAGCCAGATGGCGAGGGCGCCGATAGGCTCGGAGTGGGATCTCGCCAGCAGCCAGACCAGTCCGAAGAGTCCGCCTATCGCCAGGCTGCTGGCGGGCCCGGCGGCGGCCATGACCAGCTCGGCCCTGGGCTGGGAGGCCTCCCGGGTTATCCGGGCCAACCCACCGAAGATGAACAGGGTGATGCTCCTCACCGGGTTTCCATAGAGGCGGGAGACCAGGCTGTGGGCGAGCTCGTGGGCCACCACCGAGGCGAAGAAAAGGAGGCTGGTGGCCAGCCCCACGGTCAGGGATAAACCCGAGCTCCAGCCGGGATAAATGCTGGGGAAAGTACGCTGGGACAACGCGAAGGTCACCAGCGCGAAAATGATGAACCAGGAGATATGGATATAGATGGGAATACCGAAGAGTCTGCCCAGGCGGAAGGAATATCTCATACCCGGGCGGCCCCGGCTGGGATGGCGTAGCCGATCAGTTTGTAGGCCAGCTTGGCCGCCAGGAAGGCGCAGGAGACCGGCCCTTCCCGCGGGCACAGCTCCATCACGTCGAATCCCACGATGCGGCACTTCCGGGATACCACCCTCAGGAGGCCGAGAAGGTAGTCCCAGTCCGCGCCGCCGGGCTCCGGGGTGCCCACCGCCGGCATAACGGAGGGGTCCAGGAAATCGAGATCAATGGTGATATAGACATGGGACGAAAGCTCCGCGGCCACCGCCTCCGGCGCCGGCAGACCCCCGCCGGGGTCCCCCGCGTAGAAGGGCTTCAGCTTCCTTTCCCTGATGAACCGGCTCTCCTCCAGGCTCAGGCTGCGGATGCCCACCTGGACGCCGGGGCACAGCTCCAGCACCCGGCGCATGACGCAGGCATGGCTGAACCTCGTCCCCAGGTACTCGTCCCGGAGGTCGGCATGGGCATCGAGATGGAGCACGGTGAGCTGGCTCCACGCCTGGGCGCAGGCCTTCACCGCCCCTGCGGTGAGCGAGTGTTCACCGCCCAGCATCACGGGCATTTTATCCCTCTCCAGCAGCTCCCGGGTCACCTCATAGACCCGCTCCACCGTCGGCTCCGGTCCCCTCATGACCACCTGCATCTCGGGGAGGGTGTGGATACCCATCCGGTAGACCTCCCGGTCCATCTCCAGGTCATAGAGCTCCATGAACTGGGAGGCATCTATAATGGCTTGAGGGCCTTCCCGGGTCCCCACCCTCCAGTCGGTGGTGCTGTCGTAGGGCACAGGCAGGATGACCGCCTGGGCGGTCTCGAAATCGGTGAAGCCATCGGGAATGGCGGCGAAGTTGCGACGGGGGGAGAAGAGTTCCTGTTTCATATTTTAAGGCCTGGTACTTGTTTTTGCCGGGCGGGCCTTTTTCCTCCGGGCGATTACGCCGGCGCAGCGCTCGGCCAGTGTGTTGACCAGGATGGGCAGGGCGATGGTGGCATCGGAGTAAACGGTGACCGTTTGGGCATCGGATGCCTCCTTGCCCCACGAATGGCATTCCTGGAAGGTACAACCGCTGAGGCCCCCCCAATGGGGCGAGTCCATGGTAATCTGGATGGCGTAGTTATGCCCCCGGGGCTCCCGGTCGAACAGGTCGCCGCAGAGCACGGCCTGCTGGATGTAGTTCTTGGGTGTGCCGCCTCCGATCAGGACGATACCGGTGGCCGGGGGGGCGGTGGTGAGCTCGATCATCTCCACCACATCCTGGGCTATGTCTATCTGGAGGCGGCTGCCTCGTTTCAACCGGGCGGCCGCCAGGGCGGTGCCGAAGACGCTGTCGCCCAGAGCGGGGCAGAAGACGGGGACTCCGGCCCGGGCCGCCACGGAGAGTATGCCCTCGTCTTTGCCCGCGGGGGAAAGTTCCTTGCCCAGGAGATAAAGGTACTCCCGGGTGGTATAGGCCCGGTCCTGGTCCAGGGAGCAAGAGAATTCGATGATGAAGTCCTCGGTCTCCACCAGCTGGTCTTCAGGCAGGTAAACATCGTAGATGCGGTTTATGTGTCGCTGGAAAAGCTCGTGGTCATCCGCCAGGTGCTCTCCCTGGTAGTGGGCGCGGCCCAGGGTCTCGTGGAGGTCATGGAACAGATTGGCCCCGGTGCTCACCAGGCAGTCGATGAGCCGGTTTTGGATAAGATAGACCATCAGGGAGCGCATCCCGGCGGGGACCATCGCTCCGGCCAGCCCCATGAAGATGGTCACATCTGCCCCGAGCATTGCCTCCCATATCTGGGCGGCCCTGGCCAGGTTCCGGGCCTGAAAGGAGGTCCCCCCCATCCTCTCCACAAGCTCCGATACCGGGAGATGGGGGGAAATGGCCATAGGCTCCACCGGGTTGTGGAGGTGTTCCTTGTGGGTCATAGTGCCTACCTGTCGGAGAAGGCTAGTTCGGCGATGGGAACGGCGATCTCTTCGGAGCCGGAAGGCTCCAGACCTCTTTTGAGGAGATAGCCTTTCAAGGTATGCAGCCGCAGGTGCTCCTTGAGGCCCCGCATGACCTGTTGGGCATCGAAATCCTTACAGGAGAAGACATCGATGTTGACCAGGCACCTTTCAACGAAGGTATGGATGCTGATATGGCTCTCGGCTATGGGCACGAACCCCGAGATGCCCCAGTCTTCAGGTTTATCGCCAACGTATCTGAAAACATAGGGGGGGGCGATCTTGGTCATCCCAATCTCCCCCGGGTACCTGTCCAACAGGTCGTATATCAGCTCTTTGTTTTCGAGTAACCGGGGATCGTCCCCATACCCATCGATAATAAGGTGCATGTCAGCCTCCTTATGGAATTCTAGGCTATCTCATACGAGGCCATCACCTCCCAGTCGGGTAGTTATTCGGGATAACTCGGCCTCCAACCTTGCGGATGATAGCATATTGTGACCAATTTTGCAATAGAGCCATCCCCGAGTGGTCCCCAGGGGCCTAGGGGCCGGAGTGACCGGCCTAGTCCAGGGACTGGAGCACTTCCCGAAGGCGGAAAAGACAGGCGGTGGCGGTTATGAGCTTCAACCGGAGACGGGGGAAGGGGTAGTTGTGATTGAAGGCGGCCCTTTTCGTCCCGGCGTCGATAGCGATGTGCACCGTGCCCGTCTGCCTGCCCTCCAACTCCGCGGGGCCGGCCAAACCCGTAACCCCGATTCCCACATCTCCTCCCAGCTTTTCCCGGGCGGCCCGGGCCATGGCCTCGGCGGTCTGAGGGCTCACGGCCCCATGGCGGTCTATGGTCTGGGGGTCCACTCCGAAGGCTACCTTCAGTTCGTTGGAATAGGCCACCAGCCCGCCCCTGAAATAGGCGGAGCTTCCCGGGACATCGGTTATGATGTTGGCCAGAAGGCCCCCGGTCAGGGACTCCATGGTGGCCAGGCTCAGCCCCCGGGAGGTGAGCAGGTCCCCGATCAGGGAGGGCAGGCTCTCTTCGTCAACGCCCCATATATTCCCGCCCAGAATTTCCCGGATGGAGACTTCCTTCTCGGCCAGCAGCCCCTGGGCCTCGTCCCGGCTTTGGGCCTTGGCCGTGATGCGGAGGTGGACGCCGTCCATCCTGGTATAGACGCCGATGCTGGGGTTGGAGGTGCCCAGATGGGGGCTTATCATCTCGTCCAGGGAGCCCTCGCCGATGCCAAAGGTCTTCAGGGTCCGGGAGAGGATAATATCGCCGCCCAGGCGGGCCTTGAGGCGGGGCACCGCCTCGTTCTGCCACATATAGTTCATCTCCATGGGCGGTCCGGGCATGGCGACGATGATCTTGCCCTCTTTCTCCACCCACCAGCCGGGGGCGGTACCCCTGGGGTTGGGCAGGGCCTGGGCTGAGGGGATGAGGGTGGCCTGCTTCAGGTTGCGCTCCGGCATGGCGTAGCTGCGGGAGGCGAAGAAATCCCTGAGCCACTTCTCCAGGTCGGGGTCAACCTTCATCTCCTCCCCCAGTGTGTGGGCGATGGCCTCCCGGGTGAGGTCGTCCTCGGTGGGGCCCAGGCCCCCCGTGGTGAACACCAGGTCCGAGCGGTCCCAGGCGCGTCTCAGGACCTCGGAGAGACGGTTCAGGTTATCGCCCACGGTCGAAATGTTATAGAGGTCTATACCAAGCAGGGGGAGTTGTCCGGCCAGGAATGCGGAGTTGGTATCGGTTATCTCGCCCAGGAGGATCTCGGTGCCCACGGAGACAATCTCGGCTTTCATGTTTGTTGTAGTACCTCCAGTTGTTCCCGGTGAACGTGGCAGAGGTCGTCGTGGCCGATAAACCGGCCTTCAAAATTGACCTTCCAATCCTACCACGGCGGCATCGGCCATGCCAAGGGCGCTGTACTGCTGTTTCAGGAGATAGTATTCCCTGGGCCGGGCCCCAGGCCTACGGCCCGAGGGTTATGGGTCGGAGACTATCTTCAGTCTCAGGGCCGACCAGTTGTCATCCACGGAGACCATAGCCACCGCCTCCAGCCCCAGGGACGGGGCATATTCCCGGATGCTGTCTCTATTTATGTCCGCTTTGACCTTCGAGGTCCCCTAGGGATAGGTCACCCATAGCAGCCCCTTCGGTGTCAGCACGCCCTTCAGTTTTCCCAACTGCGCTTCCAGCTCTTTTCTTGAGGCGACGAAGAGTTGCACCAGGTCGCAGGGTCCGTTTGGTCCGGTGAATATGGTCACGTTGGCCGGCAGCCCGCCGAGCACCGGTCTGTAGGCCTCCGGATCATTGACCAGCAGCACCCTATAGTTTGTCTTAATCAGAAGTTTTTGGGCGAGGGTTTTTTCCGACATAGCTACTCCTCAAAATCGGGGCCGGTCGGGGCAGCGGGCAGGTGATAGAGGATACCTTAAATGCCGCTGCTGGCTTTGTCAAGCGGCCAGGGGCCGAGCCGGGGTCTGGGGGCCTGGGGGTTGGGAGCTCAAAATTGGGTGTGGGGAGCTCAATAAAAGTTGACCCGCACCTTCGCCGGAAGGTATACTCCTATGTGGAAAAGGAGTGTTATGGCAGGGGTTATTGCATACGGCGCCTATATACCAATCTACCGGCTGAGCCGGGAGGCCATCGCCCAGGGCTGGGGCAGCCGCTCCCAGGGTGGGGAGCGGAGTGTGGCCAATTACGATGAGGACAGCCTGACCATGGCCGTGGAGGCCGGCCTCGACTGCCTCTACGGAGCGGACTATACCCGGGTAGACGGCCTGTTCTTTGCCTCCACCACCTCCCCCTACAAGGAGAAGCAGTGCGCGGTGCTGGCCGCCGCGGTCCTTGACCTGCCCCAGGAGATAATTACGTCCGATTTTACCAACTCCCTTCGGGCGGGGACCTCGGCCCTGCGCTCGGCCCTGGACGCGGTCCGGGGGGGCTCGGCGAAGAGGGTCCTGGTGACCTGTGCCGATTCCCGCCTGGGCTATCCTCACTCGGCGGAGGAGCAGGCCTTCGGCGATGGCGCCGCCGCCCTGCTCATCGGGGAGGACGCCGCCGTGGAGGTGGAGGACAGCCTGTCGCTGGCCAATGAGATCACCGACGTGTGGAGGACCGATGAGGATACCTTTGTACGCACCTGGGAGGACCGCTGGGTCCTGACCCACGGCTATACCGAGACCATGCAGAGGGCGGTAACGGCCCTGTTGAAGAAGACGGGCCTGGGCCCCCAGGACCTGGCCCGTGTGGTCCTCTCCGCCCCCGATGCCCGGAGCCAGGGCGCCCTGGCCCAAAGCCTGGGCTTCGATGCCAAGACCCAGCTGGAGGACCCCTTGCTGGACCGGGTGGGCAACACCGGGGCCGCCCACCCCCTGCTCATGCTGGCTGCCGCCCTGGAGGGGGCCAAAGCAGGCGATAGGATCCTGTTCGCCGCCTATGGTGACGGCTGTGACGTTTTTCTGTTCCGGGTCAAGGAGGAGGTGCCTGCCGCAGGGCGTGGGGTGAAGGGATATCTGGGCTCTCAGAGGCCGCTTCCCAGCTATGAGAGGTACCTCAGCTACCGGGGTCTGCTATCCTGGCCGGAGCGGGAGCCCCTACGCCTCTTCCCCTCGGCCACCGCTACGTGGAGGAGCCGGGCCTCGGTCCTGAGCCTCCGGGGAAGCCGGTGCCGGCAGTGCTCCATGGTCTCCTTCCCCATTCAGCGGGTATGCTACGGCTGCCAGTCCCGGGATGATTACGATGAGGTCACCCTCTCCCGGGAGGGGGGTAAGATCTTCACCTACTCCCTGGACCACCTGGCCGGGGGGATAGACCCTCCTATAGTCCAGTCGGTGGTGGAGATGGAGGGGGGCGCCCGGGTCTACTGCCTGATGACCGATAACGACCCATCCGAGGTTGCCGTGGACATGCCGGTGGAGATGACCTTCCGACGCTTCTACGAGGGGGCGGGTTTCCACAACTATTTTTGGAAGTGCCGGCCCCTCCGGTAACCTGTGGGACCAAACCCGGGCCTGCCGGCGTGGTGGGCGGTGACTGCCCCCGGAATTTAATGACTTGTACCATGGAGAGGGTGAAGATATGGAAAGCATAAGGGACAAGGTAGCCATCATCGGCATGGGCTGCACCCGTTTTGGGGAGCGCTGGGACTGCGGTCCCGACGACCTGATTATCGAGGCCGCCTACGAGGCCTATGAGGACGCGGGCCTGGGCCCCGGCGACCTCCAGGCGGCCTGGATGGGGACAGCGGCCGGCAACATCACCGGCATAGGGGGCCCCGCTTTGGCCGATCCCCTGAAGCTGCGTTCCATCCCCATCACCCGGGTGGAGAACTACTGCGCCACCGGCCACGAGGCCCTGCGCAATGCCGCCTATGGCGTGGCCTCCGGGGCCTACGATGTGGTGCTGGCCCTGGGCTTTGAGAAGCTCAAGGATACCGGCGCCGGCGGCCTGGGGGTGGGGAGGGGGATGCACCCCATATACGAGATGCGCCGCACCTCCCCGGGCTCCTTCGCCCTCATCGCCACCCGCTATTTCCACACCTACGGCCTGAGTCCAGAGGAGGGGAAAAAGACCATAGGGCGCATCGCGGTGAAAAACCACTTCAACGGCAGCCTTCACCCCAAGGCCCACCTCCGCCGCACGGTGACCCTGGAGCAGGTGCTTCAGGCCCCCATCATCGCCTGGCCCCTGGGCCTGTTCGACTGCTGCGGGAACAGCGACGGCTCGGCGGCGGCCATCCTCACCCGGGCCGACCTGGCCAAGAAGTTCCGCCCCGACCCCATCTACATCAAGGGCCTGGGGCTGGCCTGCGACGAGATGCTGCCCCATTTCCGCCCCGGGTTCGATTGGCTGGGGTTCAAGGCCAACCGGGAGGCCTCCCGGCAGGCCTTTGAGCAGGCCGGCATCAAGAATCCCCGGGAGGAGCTCTCGTTGGCGGAGGTCCACGACTGCTTCACCATTACCGAGATGATCATCTACGAGGACTTCGGCTTCAGCCCCCAGGGAAGGGCCCGGGAGGATATCGAGGCCGGGACCTTCGAGCTCAAGGGGAGCCTGCCGGTGAACACCGATGGGGGCTTGAAGTCCTTCGGCCATCCCATAGGCGCCAGCGGGATCCGGATGACATATGAAGTGTACAAGCAGCTTCAGGGAAAGGCCGGAGACCGCCAGGTAAAGGATGCCCGGCTGGGTCTGTCCCATACCCTGGGGGGCCCCCCCCAGGTGGCCGCCGTGGCCGTCTTCGGCAACGAGCCCGGCTAGGCGACGCCGGGGTATCTACTCCAGCACCCCGTCCGTCAGGAGCTCCACAAACTCCTCGTCGGACATACCCAGGAGCCCCCTGTAGAAATATTCGTTATGCTCCCCCAGGCAGGGGGCGCTCATCCTCAGTTTGGCCGGGGTCCGGGAGAGTTGAAAAGGGGGACCGTTGTGGAGGTGGGGCCCCATCTCCGGGTGTTCCAGCCTCCAGAAGTGGTGCCTGTGCTCCAACTGCGGGTCCTCCAGCAGGTCCCGCGCGCTGCTTACCACCCCGGCCCCCACCCCCGCCGCCTGCATCAGGGCCATCACCTCCGGCGCGGAGTGGGCCAGCGTCCACGTTTCCACCAGCCGGTCCAGCTCGTCCCGGTTCTCGCAGCGGGCCTGGGGGGTGGCGAACCTGCCCCCCCGCGTCCATTGCGGGTCACCCATGACCCCGCAGAGGGCCGCCCATTCCTCCTGGGTGAATACGGCGATGGCGCACCAGCGGTCATGGCCGAGACAGCGGTAGGCATTGTGGGGGGCGGCCGGGGGGTATGCGTTCCCCTGGCGGCTGGTCTCCCGCCCATTGGCCTGGTAGTCCAGGAGGAGGGGGCTGAGGAAGTGGAGGCTGGCCTCGAACTGAGAAAGGTCCAGGAACTGTCCCTCTCCGGTGCGCTGGTGGTGGTCCAGGGCGGCGATGATAGCCGCGGTCCCCAGGCGGGGTGCGACCACATCGGTATAGGCCCCGTAGGGCTGGGTGGGTACCCGGTCCGGCCAGCCGGTGATGTCGGTGAAACCGACCAGGGAGACCAGCTGGGTGCCGTATCCGGGGTGTTGGGCGTGGGGCCCGGTCTGCCCCTGATTGCTGGTGCTGACCATGATAATATCCGGCTTGACCTTCCTCAGCTCCTCATAGCCCAGCCCCCACCGGTCGATGACACCGGGGGTAAAGCCCTCCAGGACGATATCGGCCCAGGCCACCGCCCGTTTGGCCACTTCGGGACCCCGGGGGTGGTTGAGGTTGAGGCTTATACCGTACTTGTCAGAGTTGAAGCCGGAGAAGTAGCCGCTGCGGTTGAGGCCGGCCACCCCACCGGCGAAGGGCGGGGCCATCCTCACGATGTCCGGCCGGGTGGCTGATTCGATGCGGACCACCGTGGCCCCGTGGTTGGCCAGATAGCGGCTCATCAGGGGCCCCACCCCGGCCCAGGTGAAGTCGACTACCTTTATCCCGGCGAAGGCCTGCCCGGGCACGTCCCTCTCCAACTAGATTACCCCCTTCTCTTTCAGGGCCGAAAGCCGGGCCGCGGGAATCCCCAGCTCCCGGCAGTAGACTTCCTCATTGTGCTCCCCGATTCCCGGTCCCCGGCGGGCGGGTTGAAGGGGGGTCCGGGAGGCCCGGATGAAGGGGCCGGGATAGGTGATAGCCCCGCCCAGCTCCGGGTGCTCCACCTCCGCCCAGAAGCCTCGGGCCGCCAGCTGCGGGCTCTCCGCCACATCCCTGATCGTGGCCACAGGGTAGAGCATGATGCGCCGGGACCGGGCCCCCTCGTAGAGCTCTTCCTTGGTATGGGACATGAAGAAGCGGCCGATGAGAGCATCCATGTGGTCGTGGAACTCCTGGCTGGCAGCGGCCATATCGAAGTTGTCCCAGTCCATATCCTTAAGCAGGTCGGCCGACATGTCCTCCCCGTCCATCCACTTCACCAGGGCCCGGTTGGTCTTGGCGCCGCCGGCACCGCCCATT
>JAZFUS010000130.1:0-8693 GCA_036447315.1 Dehalococcoidia bacterium | reverse complement strand
TGTCCCTGATGACGACCTGCCCCTTGCCCATGCCCTCCCGGCGGACCCGGTAATATTCCTGCATCCATTCGAAGATCAGCTCTTTCGGCTCCGGCTCGGGATGCCTCTCAATAACCTTCTCTGCCATCGATCGCCTCCTTTGGGAACTCTCTGTGCCGGACCGCTCCGGGCGGGGCCTTCATTTTAATCCCCGGGCAATGCCGGGGGTGAATCCGAAAACCGATAGCCATTCTATGGCGGTGTCGAGTTCTTGTCAAGCCCGTTCTCGCCGGCGGCCCCGATGCTGTCGGGCGACACCATCCCCCCGGAGACCACCCAGCGGAAGGCGGTATCGGGGCTCATATCGGTGAAAACGACCTGGTCCTCGGGAAACAGGATCACGAAACCCGAGGTGGGGTTCGGCGCCGTGGGGATGTAGATGGGCAGCATCCGTTGCCCATCTACATCCATCACCGGGCCGGTGGCGAAGCCCACGCACTTCAGTCCGTTACGGGGGTACTCTACTATCACCACCCGTTTGAAGGGTGACGCACCGGACATTCGCATGGCCTCTACAACCTGCTTGGCCGCCCGGTAGACGTTGGACACGATGGGGGTCTGGCCCAGAAGCGAGCTCAGCATACTCAGGAGCTTGCGGCCCAGGACGTTGGTGGTCAGCAGGCCCAGCAGAAAGACGACGACGATAACCCCGGCGATGCCCAAGCCGGGAATGGACCTGCCGAAGATGTCGGGGACGACCGGCTTCAGGATACCGTCGAAGAATAAGAACAGGGTTTTCACCACAAAGTAGGTGATGCCCAGCGGGATGGCCACCAGGATCCCGGCCACCAGGTGTTTCCGTATGAAGTGGTAGGCGCTGCTGGCCACTGATCCCGTGCTCACGGGGTCCCTTTCCTCACGGCTGTTCCTTTCGAACGGGGTCGAACGGGGTCGAACGGGGTCGAACGGGGTCGTACCGGGTCGAACCGGGTCTAACCCGGCGGGGTCTCTCGTTGCCCCCCTGCCCGTAAAGGATATTAACACATTCCGGGCCGGATTACCCGCCGGGCGATATCTCCGGACCGGAAAAAACCCGTCCGGGCCCGGTGGAAAAACCGGCCCGGGTCCGGTGGATAAACCGGCAGGGGTCATGCCGGGGGCGGTTGATACTCTATGGCCACCCGGGGGGCACCCGGGGGCCACCCGCGGGGCCGCGGCAACTTGATTTCACCGGTGGCAGGGCATACAATCGGAGGGGAAAATTCGCCGGAAAGCACCCCCGAAAAGGAGATGAGCCATGACTCAAGCCCAGAAGCACCGGGAGGAGCAGGAGCGCGTCATGGACCCGGTCCCGCGGTACCAGGAGCTCTACCACAATTATTATTGGGCGCACCTGGCCCAGATGAAGACCTCCAAGCCCATTTTCATCGAGAGCGCCCAGGGGTGCCGGCTCAAGGATTTCTCGGGTAGGGAGTACCTCGACATTGGGGCCGGGTTCGTCAATGTAAACCTGGGGTACGGGCGGGAGGAGATAGCCCGGCGCATGTATGAGACGGCGACCAGGTCGATGTTCGTGGGCCCGGGCCTCGTAGCGCCGGAGCAGGTTTTGCTGGCCGAAAAGCTGGTGAGCATCCTCCCCCCGGAGCTGGGGCTCAAGAAGGTGCTCTTTCAGACCGGCGGGTCCGAGGCCAACGAAGCCGCCTTCAAGATGGCCCGGCAGTACCACATGCAGAGCGGCAGCCCCCGGAAGTTCAAGGTTATCAGCCACTGGATGGCGTACCACGGCGCCACCGCGGCTGCCCTGAGCGCCTCCGGCCGGCACGGCCGGAGGGTGAGGTTCGAGCCCCTGATGCCCGGCTTCATCAAGGTTTCTCCCCCCTACTGCTATGGCTGCTTCTTTGGCCGGGAATACCCGGGATGCGGGATCGAGTGCGCCAAAGAGGTAGCCAGGACCATCGAGATGGAGGACCCCGACACCGTTTCCGCCTTTATCGCCGAGCCTTTGAGCGGAAGCGGGGGCCAGAATATCCCTCCGCCGGAGTACTTCGAGCAGGTAGGCCGAATCTGCAAGGAGAACAACGTCCTCTTTATCATGGACGAGATCATAACCGGCTTCGGCAGGACCGGCAAGATGTTTGCCACCAGCCACTACAATATCAGTCCGGACATCCTGGTCATGGGGAAGGGGATGACCGGCGGCTATGCCCCCCTGTCCGCGGTGTGCACCACCGAGGAGGTCTTCGGCGCCTTCTACAGCGATCGGGACGGGGACAAGTTCGACCATGTTATCACCTACGGCGGCAACCCCGTCTCCTGCGCCGCGGGCCTGGCGGCCCTGGAGATCCTGGACAGGGAGGGATTGGTGGAGAGGTCGCGGGAGATGGGGGAATTCCTGCGGGGCCTGCTGGAGGCGGAGCTGGCGGACCACCCGCTGGTGGGCTTTGTGGGCGGCAAGGGCCTGCGCTTTAAGATCGAGCTGGTCCGGGACAGGGGGACGAAGGAACCCCTGCTCGATCCCGCCCTGCTCAAGCGGTACAAGCAGGTCTATCTGGAGCGCGGCATCTTCGGCTCGGTGGTGGGTGGGGAGGTAGCCAGCGTGGGCGTGAGCGCCGGCATCAGCCCCCCCCTGACCATAGAGCGCGAGGACCTGGTGTTCGCCGTGGGGGTTATCCGGGCCGCCCTGGACGCGGTGGCCGCGGAAATCAAGTAGGAGGAGGCTTCAGATGGGGTCGACAAAACAGTGGCAGGTGTCCGGAAACCAGCTGGTGGATAGGGTCAAAGCGCTGGTACACGAAGGGAATATCCGGAGGGTGCGCATCATCAGGGAGGACAAGGCCCTGCTGGACATCCCCCTGACCCTGGGCGCCCCGGCCGCGGCGGCCGCCATCCTGGCGGCCCCGGTGCTGGCGGCCCTGGGCGCTTTCGCGGCCCTGGTCAGCGAGTGCACCATCGAGGTCGAAAAGACGGACAAGGAAGAGGACAAGGGCTGAGTTTCCCCCGTATATTGTTGGCTGGAGGACTGTAAATGAAGGTAGTCGGCGTTGTGGGCAGCCCCCGAAAGGGCGGGAACACGGAGATCCTGACCAATCACGCCCTGCGGGCCGTCGAGGAGGAGGGCGTGGATATCGAGGTGGTCAGGCTGGCCGGCCTGGATATCAGGCCCTGCAATGCCTGCCAGGCATGCCGGAAGGCGGAGACCTGCCCCATCGACGATGACCTGTTACCGATATATGCCAAGATGAAAGAGGCGGAGGGCATCATCCTGGCATCGCCGGTTTACTACGGCTCGGCCACGGCCCTGATCAAGGGCTTGATGGAGCGCAGCGGGTTTATCAGCCAGCACAACGGCCGGGTCTTCAACGGGAAGGTGGGGGGGCCGCTGGTGGTCGCCCGCCGCGCCGGCCAGAATTTCACCTTTGCCCAGCTCTGGTACTGGTACCACATTCTGGGCCTGGTGGTGCCCGGCTCCACCTACTGGAACGTGGCCTTTGGCCGGGAAATGGGCGAGGTCGCCAGCGACGAAGAGGGCATGAAGACCGCGTGGAACTTCGGCAAGAACCTGGCCTGGGTCCTGAAAAAACTTAATGCCTAACGGGGCCTTAACGGGACCCGGGGGCCGCCGCTACTTCCGGGCGGCCCCGGCGGTCGCCGGGCTCAATTCCCGGAGGAGCTCCTCGGCGGAGACCACCTGGCCGAAATGCTTCTCCATGTTGGTCAGGGTGGCCTGGTGAAGCACCGGGTTGTCGGTGGCGGCCAGGTCGGAGGCGAACACCACGAAGAACTCCCTCATGAAGGCGTCCCGGGCCGTGGACTCCACGCAGACGTTGGTGGCCACCCCGGTCATTATCAGGGTGCGGATGCCCCTCTCTTTTAGCCTCGCCTCAAAGTCGGTGCCCACGAAGGCGCTGTAGGTCTTCTTCTCCACCACCAGGTCTCCCGGCAGCGGCTCGATTCCCTCCACGTATTCCGCTCCCCAGCTTCCGGTCAGGCAGGCGAACCTCTTCCTCCCCGTGCGCCCCATCAGCTCCCAGGCCGGTGGGGTGATATCATCCTCGCCCTTTGCGGTCCGGATGAACACTACTTTAAGGCCCGTCTTCCTGGCCCTTTCCAGGAAATCCTTGAGCCGGGGAATCAGGGACTGCATGGGGCTCAGATCGAAGCCATGCTCGCCCAAAGTCCCTCCCTCGGTACAGAAATCGTTCTGCATGTCGACCACCACCACGGCGCTGTGGGCGGGGTCTATCTTCCCCCTCAGATTGTCAAAAACTCCTCGACCCATGATTTCCTCCTTCCCTGACCTCTTTCAGGATGTGATATATTCTACCCCTAAAATCAAAGTTTGCCAAGGGGGGTTTTTCTCTACGGTTGCCCCGCTTCTCCCCCCAGCGCCGAGCGGGTGAAGGGGGAGACCAGCCGGTACACGGCGAGAAGGCCCAGACCGCTGAGAATGGCCGACAGCCAGATGGCTCCGGTATAGTTGCCCATGACGTCGAAGAGCAGGCCCCCTATGTAGGCGCCCCCGGCCATTCCCAGGCCGGCGCCCACCATCTGGGCGCTGTATACCTTGCCGATGGGGGCGTTGCCATAGTACTGGCGGTTGATGATGGGGAAGGCCACCATCTCACCGCCGTACCCCAGGCCGAAAAACATGGTGAAGAGGTAGAATACCCACAGGTCCCGGGCCCCCAGCAGGATGAGGATGCCGCCGGCCTGGAGAAGCATGACCAGGGCCAGTGTCCGTTTGCCGCCGGCCACGTCGGAAAGGATCGAAGAGCCGAAGTTGCTGCTCATGGCGAAAAACGACATCATGCTGAGGATGGTGGCCGCGGCCAGGGGGTTGGTCCCCACATCGGTGGCCATGGCCACCACATGGGTCAGGGGTATGGAGTGGCTGGCACAGCCCAGGAAGTGGATGAGGATGAGATACTTGAAGGGTTGGGTCCGGGCGGCATAGCGAAAGAAGTTGGTCGTGTCTTCAGTATAGAAACGGGGGCGGCGTTTCATCAGGGATTCGCCGGTCGGGGTTGCGGCCTCGTCCTCCCCGTAGGGCTTGAGGCCGATATCCTGGGGCCGTGTGCGGACGAACCAGGCGAACCCTGCCTGGAGGACCCCGCTGGACAGGCCCAGGAGTATGAAGGTGTTGCCCCAGCCCATCTGGTCCAGCAGGATGCGCACCACGGGGGACATGATCAGGGGGCCCAGGGCCATGCTGATATTGACGACCCCCAGGGCCACCCCCAGCTTCTTTTGGAACCACAGACCCACGGTGATATGGATGGGGACCAGGAAGCAGCTCCGGGCTATGCCAAAGAGGACGCCGTAGGACAGGTAGAGCTGCCACGGGGCCTCGGAGAGCCCGGTCAGGGTGAGGCTCACGGCGCTGAGGATGCTGCCCAGTATCAGGGTCTTGCGTGTGCCGTACCTGTCAACGAACCACCCCACCCCGAAGACGGCCATCGCCCCCACCATCCAGTGAAGGGCATAGGCCCCCGAGACCGTCCCCCGGCTCCATCCCATGGCCTCGGAGATGGGCTCAAGAAAGATGGGAAAGGTCAGGAACAGGGTGGTGTTGATAAATATGATCAGGGTGCTGGCGCCGACCACCACCCAGCCGTAGTGAAAGGACCGCCCGCCGATTTTCAATTGTGCCTCCGGGTTCGGGTGGACCTCCGGGCCGGGGTATACCTTTGGGCGTGGGCGAAAAGGGATTTAGCTTTCATGCCACTGGACCACTCTGCTGGACCAGGCATCGCCTATGGCCGCCTCCAGCGATGCCTGCCGGGGTTGGCGGACGTTCAGCAGCCACCCCGAGGTGCGCTGGTCGAACGCCGCCAGGAAGGGGCAATGCTGGCGAAAGGAGAGCAGTGTGCCGCGCTCTCCCCCATAGACCACGTAGTCCAGCCGCCGGGCGTGGGGCTCCAGTTGCTCCCGCACCCGGACGCAGATCCGCTGGAAAAAATACTCCATCTGTTTCTCCCGGCCCCGCTCGAACCGCCGCTGGGAGGAACCCCCTTTCTTGTGGCGGGAGTGCACATGGCCCGTTCCCACCTTGGAAGACACAAGCTTTTCCCCCTGAAATACCCCTATGGCGTAGGCGCTCAAACGCACCAGTATCAGGGCGACGGTGAGGTCCCGTTTGAGGAAGGAGCGCAGGGGCTCCACGTCGTAGCCCCGGGAGACCCGCTCCTCCCTCAGGGGAAAGGGCGGCAGCACCAGGTATCTATGGGGCTCGCCCCAGAAAAGGACCGCCCCGGTGGGGGAATGGGCTACTGCCTTTTCGAGATCGGGCAGGGGCCCTTCCGGGTCCCCGGGTATGCCCTCGGTCCGGGGCAGGGGCGATCCGGGAGGAACGTAGACGGAGACCGCCGGGCCCGAGGCGGTTTCCAGATTATCCAGCAGGCGAAGCGTGCCCCGCCTGCTGAGCTGGCGTCGGTTCGTTAACGGCATAGGTCCTACCTGTCCCTAAAGCTCCACCCCCGGGGCCTAAAGTTCCACCATAGTCGCCCCGTCGCCCCCTTCTGAACGCTCCCCGGGCTGGAAGGACTTCACCAGGGGGTGTGAGGCCAGCATGTCCCGCACGATCTGGCGCACGACGCCGGTCCCGTGGCCGTGAATGATCCGGACCTGGCCCAAACCGGCCAGGCTGGCATCGTTGAGGTAGCTATCGAGCTCCGGGGCCACCTCATCGGCCCGCCTGCCCCGGATGTCCAGCTCCGGGGACGGAGTCCTTCCCTTCAGGACCCGCTGCACCGGGTCCGGTCCGGGCCGGGCCACGTCCGCGGCCCGCTCTACCCTGCCGAGGTCGATATCTTCGAGGTGGAGGGTCAGCCTGGCCCCTCCCACCTGAAGCTCGAGCTGGCCGCTGCTTTCGGATATGGAGAGAACGGTCCCCCACAGGTTGATGTCCTCCAGCCAGACCCTGTCGCCCTCCCCGATGCCGGGCGTTTTTGCACCACCGGTCGTTTTTGCACCACCGGTCGTTTTCGTGCCACTGATCGTTTTCGTGCCACTGGTCGTTTTCGTGCCACTGGTCGGAGTCTCTTTGGCATCATTCACTCCTGAAGGGGGGCCGGCCAGGCGCTGGTGGGCGGCGGCCAGCGCCCCCCGGGCCTGCTCTATGCTGTCCCTGGACTGCGCTTTTTTCAGCTCCCGGGCCGCCTGGCGGATGTCCTTCTGCAGTCCCGCCATCTCCCCGGCGAGCCTGTCTCTGGCCTCTTGATAGAGCAGGTGTTCCCGCCGGGTCTCCTGCCTCCGCTCGCTCTCCCACCGGTCCCTCGCCCTTTCCGCCTCACCCCTCTCTTCCTCCAGGCCCTGGAGCAAACCCTGGACCTTTTGCTTCTCTTTCTGAAGGTCTCCCAGCAGCCCGTCTATGTCCTGGGTGGTCCGGCCCAGCATCCCCCGGGCGGCGGCTACGACTTCGGGGGACAGGCCCAGCTTCGAAGCTATGGCCAGGGCATTGCTCCCTCCCGGTATGCCCACGGTCAGGTGGTAGGTGGGCTCCAGGGTCTCGGGGTTGAAGTCCAGGGAGGCATTCTGCATCCCCGGGGTGGCGTGGGCGAAGGCCTTGAGCTCTCCATAGTGGGTGGTGGCCACCGCCGTGGACCCCCGGGACTGGAAATGGGCCAGGATGGCCCGGGCCAGGGCGGCGCCCTCGCCGGGGTCGGTGCTGGTGCCCAGCTCATCCAGAAGCACCAGGCTTCGCTCCGTGGAGAGGTCCATGATGCGGACGATATTGCCCATGTGCCAGCTGAACGTGGACAGGGTCTGCTCGATGCTCTGCTCGTCCCCGATATCGGCGAAGATACCGTCGTAGACGGGTAGAGAGCTCTCGCCCGAGGCGGGGATGGGCATCCCGGACTGGGCCATCAGGGTGAGCAGACCCAGGGTCTTCAGGGCGACGGTCTTACCACCGGTATTGGGCCCGGTGATGATCAGGATGGAGAAGTCCCTTCCTATCTCTACCGAGAGGGGCACCGCCCTCCCCTTGAGGAGCGGGTGCCGGGCATCGAGGAGGCTGAGCACGGCTCCGCCGTTTCCGCCGGAGACGATGGTGGGTTCCGCGGCCCCGGTCTCCAGGGCATACCTCGCCTTGGCCAGCGCCAGGTCGATTTCAGCCACCAGGGCCACGTCCGAACACAGGGCTTCCTCCTCGGCCCCCACCTGAGCGCTGAGGGCCGCCAGGACCCTCTCCACTTCCTGTCTCTCCGCCACCGTTATCTGCCTGAGCTCATTGCCCAGATCTATGGTGGTCAAGGGCTCGATAAGGACGGTGGCCCCGCTGTCGGAGACGTCGTGAACGATGCCTTTGATCTCTCTGCGGAACTCCGCCTTGACGGGGATAACGTACCGGCCCTCCCGCTCGGTGATAAAGGCCTCCTGGACGAATCTCCGGCTCCGGGGCGATTTCATCAGGGTTTCCAGGCGGTTCAGCAGCTGCTGGCGGGCCTCCTTCAACCGGTTCCGGAGACGGGCGAGCTCGACTGAGGCCGAGTCCAGCACCTCACCCGCGGCGGAGAGGCACCGGCCGATCTCCTCCTCCAGGTCGGGTAGTTCAAGGATCCCCCGGGCGATATGCCACAGGGAGGGGAGCTCCGTCCGGCGCTTTTCCAGGCCGGTGCGCACCCGCCTGGCCGCGGCCGCGGTGGTCTGGACCTCGACCAGGGCCTGGGGTTCCAGCACCTTGCCCCGGGCCGCCATTTTTACCGCCTCCCGGA
>JAZFUS010000129.1:0-3094 GCA_036447315.1 Dehalococcoidia bacterium | reverse complement strand
TTTCCCTGGCCTCCGCCATCACCACCTGGTAGACCTCCTGAAGGGGCCTGCCCTGCTCCAGGGCCAGGCGGCTGCAGTCCTCGAACTCGGGGGCCAGCCCCAGGGTGGCCCCCCGGAGGCGCTTGAGCTTTACCCGGACCTTGCCCAGGGAGGAGGGGAACTCCACCACCTCCCGCTCCGCCGCCCACCGCCCCACCCGGAGGCGGCGCAGGCCCAGGGTGGAGGTCTCCCGGAGGACGGTCTCCGCCAGGGTCCCCTCCAGTTCCCCCGGGGAGAGGACGCTGAGCACCACCCCGGGGCGGTTCTTTTTCATCTGTACGGGGGTGATCCAGACGTCCAGGGCCCCCTGCTGGAATAGCCGCTCCATGACGTGGCCGAAGAGCTCGGGGTTCATATCGTCGATGTTGGTCTCCAGCAGCAGGAGCTCCCTCTCCTCCCCCGGGAGGGTCGACTCCCCTATCCAGAGGGGCAGCACGTTGGGCATCTCCGGGGGATTCCGGCTCCCCACCCCGTAGCCGATGCGCTCCAGGAACAGCAGCGGCGATTCGAAGGTGGCGAGGGTGGTGAGGATGGCCGCCCCGGTGGGGGTGAGGAGCTCTCCTTTGCGGTCGGGGGTGGGGCGGAGGGGGGCTCCGGCCCGGGCCAGGACCTCCAGGGTGGCCGGGGCGGGGATGGGAAAGACCCCGTGGCCCGTCCTCCCGGCGCCGCTGCCCGAGGGTAAAGGGGAGCAGTAAAGGGCCTCCAGGCCCAGGAGCTCCAGGCCGATGGCCGCCCCCATGACGTCGATAACGGCATCCACCGCCCCCACCTGGTGCATCCTTACCTCCTCCAGGGGGACCCGGTGCACTCGGGCCTCGGCGGCGGCCAGGCGCTTAAAAGTGTCCCGGCCCCGTTCCTTGACCGGCGCGGAGAGGGTGCTGGAATCCACGATGTCGAGGATGGCGCTCAAAGGGGTGCCCTGGGCCAGGGGTTTGCCCACCTTGACCGTGACCTGGGTGCCGGTGATGGTCCCCCGGGTGGCCGGGCAGGCGGAGACCTGGTACCCGCTCAAGGGCAGCTTCTTCAGCTCCGTGGTGAGGGCTTCCAGGGGGAGCCCGGCATCGATAAAGGAGCCCAGGATCATATCGCCGCTGGCCCCGGAAAAGCAGTCGAAGTAGCCGATCTTCAAGGGTCTGTCTCTTCGTTCATGCTTCCCGTCCGGTAGCCCGCCAGGTCCATGGTGACATAGGTGTAGCCCAGGGCCTTGAGGCTGGCGGTTATGTCCGAAGCCCTCTCCATGAGGCGGGCCATGTCCGGGGGCTCGACCTCGATACGGGCGACGGGGCCATGGTGGCGCACCCGGAGCTGGGACAGGCCCAGGCTGTGGAGATAGGTCTCGGCCCTCTCGATGCGGGACACCGCTTCCAGGGTGACCGGGGTGCCGTAGGGGAGGCGGGAGGCCAGGCAGGCCAGGGCGGGCTTGTTCCAGGTGGGCAGGCCCAGGGTCTGGGAGAGGGCCCGGACATCGTCTTTGGCCAGGCCCGCCTCCAGGAGGGGGCTGCGGACACCCAGCTCCCGGGCCGCCTCTCTGCCCGGCCGGTAGTCCGCCAGGTCATCGGTGTTGGAGCCCTCGGCCACGCAGGACAGGCCCTCCTCTCCGGCTATGTCCAGGAGGCTGCGGAAAAGCTCGCCCTTGCAGTAGTAGCATCGCCGTCGGTCGTTGCTGGAGAAATTGGGGTCGTCCATCTCGTGGGTGTGGACGATCCGGTGGCGCAGGCCGAAGCTCTGGGCCAGGTCCCGGGCGGCCTCTATCTCCCGGGAGGGGTAGGTGGGGGAGGCGGCGGTGACGGCCAGGGCCCGATCTCCCAGCACCCTGTGGGCCATCACGGCCAGCAGGGTGCTGTCCACGCCCCCGGAGTGGGCCACCACCACCGAGCCCATGGCCCGGAGGATACCCTCCAGCTCTTCTATCTGGTTGGGCCGCTCGGGCCGGTCGGGGGTGTCCCCCGCGGTTCCCTGTTTCACTTTCGCCCCCCCCCATAGCTCCTGTCTCCCCAGGGGGAAAGCAGGGCTTCGATGCCAATGTGCATATTGTAGCACAGTCTCGGGGCCTATTTCCCGGGGGCCGGGGTGGGGGAATTGGGGGTGGGGCCCGGTTATAGGGGACCTGGGGGGACTAGCCCCTCATAGCGTTGGGCAGGAAGAGGGCGATCTGGGGGAAGGCGACAATAAAGGCCAGGCCGATCAACATGGCGATGAGGAAGGGGACTATCCCCCGGAACACGGTGTACATGGGAACGTCTTCGGCGACCCCCGCCAGAACGAACACGTTCATCCCAATGGGCGGCGTTATGAGCGCCTGCTCCATCATTATGACCACGATGACGCCGAACCAGATAAGGTCGAAGCCCAGGGTTTCCACCACGGGGAAGATGATGGGCACGGTAAGCAGGATCATGGCCAGGGTATCCATGACCATACCCAGAAAGACGTAGAGAAGCAGGATAACCACCAGGACGCCGTGCCGGGGGAGGGGGAGGCCCTCTACCCAGTCCGCCAGTTGGAAGGGAAGTTGGGTCAATGCCAGGAACTGGTTGTAGACCATGGCGCCGATGATGATGGCGAAGATCATGGCGGTAACCCGGCCGCTCTCTCTCAG
Organism: Dehalococcoidia bacterium; assembly: GCA_036447315.1. Classification (GTDB taxonomy): domain Bacteria; phylum Chloroflexota; class Dehalococcoidia; order JACVQG01; family JAZFUS01; genus JAZFUS01. The sequence goes on along the minus strand of JAZFUS010000129.1, from coordinate 456 downwards.
AGATTCAAAGATGTTCTTTCGGGTATTCTCCCTCTTTTTCAGCACAAAGATGAAGCTGCCCAGAGCGCCGACGGCCGCCGCCTCGGTGGGGGTAAACCAACCCAGGTAGATGCCGCCCATGACCAGGAGGAAGAGCGTGGTGATCCCCCAGGCCCCCTTCAGGGCCAGCAGCTTCTCCACGAAGGTCGTTTTGGGCGCCCGGGGTCCCAGCGCCGGATTGCGGCGGGCCATGACGTAGATGGTGAGCATGAAGAGAAAGGCCAGCAGTATGCCCGGGAGAATACCCGCTATGAGCAGACTGCCCACGGATTGCTCGGTGAGGAGGGCGTAGATGACCATGGCCACGCTGGGTGGGATGAGTATGCCCAGGGTCCCTCCCGCGGCTATGCTTCCCGTGGCCAGTCTGGGGTCGTAGTTGTATTTGCGCATCTCAGGCAGGGCGGTCACGCCCATGGT
>JAZFUS010000128.1:0-8057 GCA_036447315.1 Dehalococcoidia bacterium | reverse complement strand
CCTTTGGCTCGCGCAGGCATTTTTCAGGCAGAGGGCGGTGATACCGATGATGCGCGAAGACCAGATTACCGGCGCCCGTAAAATGGTGGGACTCGAGGGCAAGGTGATCGCCCCACTGTACCCCGACGGTAGCATCAAGGTCCGGGGCGAATACTGGAAGGCGACATCGGTGGACGGCGGCATCGAAAGCGACCAGCACGTGGAGGTGGTGGACGTGCAGGGCCTGCGTCTCCTGGTCAAAAAGAGGGCCGATTAGGCTCGCGACCCATTCAGGCCGGAGCTATCGTCTCCATGAAGGCCTCCACCCGCGTCCGTAGCTGGGCCAGCGAGGGCAGGTTGTAATCGTCCTCCAGGTGAAGCACCCGGAACCCCTCCCCCTCCAGGAAGTCGCGGACATCGGGGGCGTCGAACTCATAGGTATCACAGAAGCGGATGATATAGAAGATAACCCCCACCACCCCGAAGTCCCGGGCGAAGTCCCGCAGATAGCCGAACCTGCTCTCCCAGTCCTGCTCCCGGTCCCCCGTCCGGGGCCGGTAGGTACGGGGGCAGTGCACCTTCTCCAGATACCGCTCCACCAGGCCGTCCAGGCGGTCCGGGGTCACCTCCACCGGGTCCCAGAAGCTCCGGCTGGCGGTGCACAGGTCATCCATGACCACATTGGCCCCGGACTCCTCCACCAGCCGGATAAAGGCATCGTCATCTATCTCGGTCCCGTACACCAACACCCGGGGTTTGAGGCCGGGGCGCAGGTCCCGGTGGGGAACCTCATCGATTACCCCCCGGAGCAGCCCGCTGAACTCCTCCACCGGGAGGCCCATACCGGCCACCAGGACCCGGATCACCTCGGCTCCGGAGACCAGGGGCGGGTCCTGCCTTCTCAGGTCGTACAGCTCATGGAGTAGGGCCCGGTTCCGATTGTGGAGCTCAATGGCCCGGTCCAAACCCTGTGGGGTCATCTTCCTGCCGGCATAGCCCTCCAGGCTCCCCTGAAAGACCCTGAGCTCCTGCTTGAAGAATTCCGACGAGGAGGCATCCACCATATGCGGCACATTTAGGGTATGGGTGTAGGCGGGCTTGCGGTAGTGCTTCCAGATATCATGGATGCGCAACACGGTGTCGCAGCTATGGGGCACCACCAGCCCGTCCAGGAAATCATACTCCCCCTTGAGGGAGAGATCGAAGCAGCTGCGCATGAAGGGGCACATGACGGACTCCAGATAGGCGTCGGCCTGGGTGATGGGCTCATGGACGCTCCCCTGGATGCGGTAGGGGACCAGGTCCAGGGCGGTCATAAGCTCCAGGGGAGGATAGCAGCAGAAATAGCCGATAACCTTCTTCCCCTGAGCCCGGAGCTCCCGGGCCCGGGAACCCCGGTCCTCATAAAGCTTGTTCACCCTGTCCATTCCCTGATTTTTCGTCTCTACCACTCGACTCCTTATTCCTGCAGCCGCCCCCCCCCCCGGCGTCAGATTACCTCCTGCTCCTTGAGCTTCTCGATGTCCTCCCAGCTCAGTCCGGCCAGCTCCATGAGTACCTCCTCGGTATGCTGGCCGAACTCCGGGGCGGTGCTCCTCAGCTGGACCGGGGTCTTTGAGAAATTGATGGGGAGCCGCGTCATCTTAACGGCCCCCAGCGCCGGATGGTCTATGTCCTGGAGGTACTCGTTCTCGATCACCTGAGGGTCCTTGATGACATCGGCCATGGAGTTCACGGGGCTAAAGAACAGGTACTTCTGTCTCAGCAGCCTGAGCCATTCCTCCTGGGACCGGGTGGCAAAGACCCCGTCCAGGATCCGTATCAGCTCCTCGCAGTTCTTCGCCCGCGTCTCCATATCCACAAAGCGCGGGTCGGGCTCCAATTCCTGTAGGCCCAACACCTCGCAGAAATCATGCCAGTACCGATCGGCCTGGGTATGGGCCAGGAGCACCCACTTGTCATCCCGGCACCTGTAGTAGTTCTGCAGGGGATTCCCCGCCTGGGACCGGCTTCTCCGGGTGAATTCCCGCCCCCGAATCGAGGTCAGATTGACGTTGAGGCTCTGCAAAAAGACCATGGACCCCAGCATGGAGACGTCTATCTCCTGACCGACCCCCAACCGCTCCCGGGCCAGCAGGCCGGCCAGGACGCCATAGGAGAGCATATTGGCCGTGGTCTGGTCGGCGATGGCCCCCACCGCACTCTGGGGTGGGGTATCCGGCTCACCCATGGCCATCATCATCCCGGACCGGGCCAGGGCTATGGTATCTAAAGCGGGCAGGTCGGAATCCGGGCCCTTGGAGCCGAACCCCGAGGCCCAGGCATAGACCAGCTTGGGATTGTGCCGGGACAGGGCATCGTAGCCCATGCCCAGTGCGTCAGCCACCTGCCGGCGGTAATTATGCACGAAAACGTCGCACTTCTCCACCAGCTTGTAGGCCAGGTCCCTCCCCTGCTCCTTGGCCAGGTCGATGGTTATGCTCCTGGCATTGCGATTGGCCCCTTCAAACAGGACGTTGCCGCCTCCGGGCAGGGGGGTGCGCAGCCCCCAAATGGCCTGCAGCCCCCGCCCCGGGTCTCCCAGTACCGGCTGCTCGATCTTGATTATTTCAGCCCCCAGGTCCCCCAGCATGGCACAACACGAGGGACCCACCACCCACACGGCCCATTCCAGAACCCTTATACCGTCCAGAGGTCCCGCCATGGCTATCCCCCTCTCGCCCCGGAAGAGGCCATCAGATGACCTCCTCCTGTTTAAGCTTCTCTATCTCCTCCCAGGTATACCCGGCCACCTCCCGCAGGACCTCCTCGGTGTGCTGTCCGAATTCCGGGGCCGCCAGCCGGACCGACCCCGGGGTCTTGGACAGCCGAACGGGAAGCCCGACGACCTTTATCTTCCCCAGGACGGGGTGGTCGAAATCCTGGATATACTCATTCTCGATTATCTGAGGGTCCTTCACCAGGTCGGTCACGGTATTTACCCGGGTGGCGATAAAATCACCCGTCTTCTTCAAATGCGCCAGCCACTCATCGCAGCCCATGGTGGCGAAGATTCCATCAAGTATCCCCACCAGGACCCCAGCATTTTCCTCCCGGCGCTGGGCGTCCTCAAACCGCGGATCGTGCTCCAGTTCCTCGATGCCCAGGGCCCGACAGAAATCGGGCCAGTACCGATCGGGCTGAAGGTGGGCCAGGGCCAGCCACCGCCCATCGCCACACTTGTAGTGGTTCCACAGTGGATTGAAGGCCGTGGCCCTCTCCTGCCGGGGAAGCTCCCGTCCCAGGAGGCAGACAGCCGCCACGTTGAGGGCCTGGAGAGCGGTCATGCTCCCCAGGTGCGAGACATCCACCTCCTGCCCCACGCCGAAGCGCTCCCGGGCCACCACGGCGGCCAGGACGCCATAGGCGGTGACGATGGCCCCCATCTGGTCTGCTATGCCACCCACCACCCCTAGAGGGTCCATACCGGGCTCCCCCATGGCATTCATGATCCCCGACCGGGCCAGCCCCAGGTAGTCCATGGCCGGCTCCCGGCTGTCGGGCCCCAGGGGCCCGTAGCCCGATGCCGTGGCGTAGATGAGCCTGGGGTTACGCCGGGAGAGGGTCGCGTAGTCCAGGCCCCATTTGGCGGCCACCCCCTGCCGGAAGTTCTGGACAAAGACATCGCACTTTTCCACCAGGCGATAGACCACCTCCCTGGCCCCCTCTTTTCGCACGTCCAGGGTCATGCTCTTCTTGTTGCGATTGTTGGTCTCGAAGTAGAAGTTACGGCCCTCCGCCATCTCCGCCGACAGGCCCCTCACCCGTTTCATCCCCCGCCCCGGGTCCCCCCGCTCCCTCTCCTCGATTTTGATTACCTCGGCGCCCAGGTCACCCAGCATGGCCGTGGCCACCGGCCCCTGCTGCCAGATTGTCCAGTCCAGGACGCGCACGCCCTCCAAAGGCATTACCATTCATCCGCTCCCCGAAATATTGAAACAAGCCCCCCAATTCTATGTCTTTACAGCTATAAAAGCAATCCGAACCGGCCCCCAAAGGCTGGACTTTCGAGGACAAATTAAGGTATAATGCCAATCTGAGAATCCCTTTTCCACACTACTACTTGGAAGCTGCCACATGCACTGGGTCGGCCTGGACATAATAGAGATCGCCCGCATCGAGAAGGCCCTGGCCCGCTGGGGAGGGCGCTTCCTGGACCGTATCTACACGGACAGCGAGCGCCGTTTCTACGGCCGCCGGGCCGAGTCCCTGGCCGCCCTTTTCGCCTCCAAGGAGGCGGTGATGAAGGCCCTGGGCACGGGGGCCCGAATGCGTAATAGGGCAGGGTCGGGCTGGAAGGAGATCGAGGTCCTCCCCGACCCCCTGGGCAAGCCCATAGTCCATCTCCACGGGCAGGCCCGGGAAAGGGCCCGGGAGATGGGGATGGATAACTTGGACATCAGCATGACCCATTCCCGGGAGTATGCCGCGGCCTCGGTGGTGGGGGGTAGGGATTGAGGGTGGTGACCGCCGCCCAGATGCTGGAGGCCGAGCAGCGGGCCGCCGCTATGGATATTCCCCCCCACAGGCTTATGGAGAACGCGGGCCTGGCGGTGGCCCGGGAGGTCGCGGGGCTATGGCCGGAGGTGGCCGGAACGCCCCTTCTGGTGCTCATCGGCCCGGGCAATAACGGTGGAGACGGCCTGGTCGCCGCCCGCCACCTCCATGACTGGGGGGCCCGGGTCCATATCTATCTGTGTTCCCCCCGGGATATAAAAGACGACCCCAACCTCAAGCTGACCCGGGAGCGCGGGATACCCACCGTTCAGGCAGAGGAGGACCAAGGCTTCGCCGCCCTGGAGGACATCCTCGCCTCGACCCGGGGTGTCATCGACGCCCTCCTGGGCACGGGGAAGCTCCGCCCCATGGGAGGGGTTTTCAAAGAGGTACTGGCCCGGGTGAGGGGAGCCCGTTTGGCGCGGCCCGGGCTTCGGGTCATCGCCCTGGACCTGCCCTCGGGCCTGGATGCCGATAGCGGCGCCGCCAATGGGGTGTCCCTGGGGGCCGATATCACCGTCACCCTGGGCTATCCCAAGCTGGGGCTCTTCGCCGGCTCGGGGCCCGACCTCGCGGGCAGGCTGAGGGTGGTGGACATCGGAATTCCGCCCGCTCAGGAACAGGGTCAGGGCCAGGATCAGGGCCAGGATCAGGGCCAGGACAGGGCTCCGGACCCGGAGCTCATCACCGCCCGCTGGGTGAGGTCGGCCCTGCCCCACCGCCCACCGGGGGCCCACAAGGGGAGCTTCGGCAAAGTGCTGGTGGTGGCCGGGTCCCCAAACTACATCGGCGCCGCCTATCTGGCCTGCAGCGGGGCGGCCCGGGTGGGGGCGGGGCTGGTAACCCTGGCCATCCCCCAAAGCCTGCTTCCCATCCTGGCCGCCAAGCTCACCGAGACCACTTTTTTGCCCCTGCCTGAGTCCGAGCCTGGGGTACCGGCTCCTCATGCCATACAGGCCCTTTCTGACTTTGCAAAATATGATGTATGGGTAGTGGGGTGCGGCCTGGGGCAGGACCCCAGGGTCGTGGAGTTCATCACCACCTGCCTCGTCTCGCCGCCGGCCCCGACTCCCCCCCTGGTGCTGGACGCCGATGCCTTGAACACCCTGGCCCGGCTTCCCCGCTGGTGGCGGAAGCTCCGGGGGGAGGCCGTCCTCACCCCCCACGCCGGTGAGATGTCCCGCCTCACCGGGACCCCCGCGGCCGAAATCGCGGCCCACCGCCTGGAGACCGCCGGGGAAGCCGCCCGGAAATGGGGGAAGGTGGTGGTGCTCAAAGGGGCCCACACCGTTATCGCCGCCCCCGATGGCCGGACCCGCCTGAGCTCAGAGGCGAACCCGGGATTGGCCTCGGCGGGGACGGGGGACGTGCTGGCCGGGGTCATCGGAGGGCTTCTGGGACAGGGTCTTAACCTTTTCGACGCCGCCGTCTGCGGGGTATACCTCCACAGCGCCGCCGCCGAGCTGGTAAGAGATAAACTGGGGGAGGCCGGGATGCTGGCCGGCGACCTCCTGCCCGCCCTGCCCCGGGCCATCAAGGCCATAAAGGAGGACCGATCACCACTGCTCTGAATCCACGCGGTCGCAAAACTGACCTCTATAAGGGACACATGGGTTGGAAAGCCATTATCCCTATTCTATTCCTATGGCTACCCGCCGGGTGTGCCACAGAAACAGAAACACCACCGCCACCGCCGCCTATACTCTCTGAGCTGACCAAGAGGCTGGCCATCGATCAGATCTTCATCACGGGATACCCGCACGTGCAGAATGCCACTGTGACTCAAAATGGGAGGGAATTGTCGCTCGCCCTTGTGGTCGTCCCCGAGACCTCGGAAGCACAGGCAAAGGAAATTGGCGGCAGCTTCGTAAGATTGGTGAAATCCTTCAGTATAGGAACGAACCCAGGCCAGGGGACCGGGGGAGGCGCCTTCGACTTCCTCATTACCGTTACGTATCCCGATACCGCGGTGGTGGCTCAAGGAGCCGAGATGGGCTCCAGCGGCCAAATAACCTGGTAGATGGTATCTGTGGCGTTTCGCCACCGGCTTTAAAGCCGAGGAGACAGGAGAAACCGAATGCCCATCGAATTCAGGAAAGAGGTAAGCCAGTCCCGGCTCCTCGATCCCAACAAGAACTACGAGGAAACATCCCTCCGTTTTGAGCGCCGCTTCGATCCCCTGACGCAGAGCTCCATAGGGGTATTCGAATCCGGCTTGAGAAGCTTTAAACCGGCCAAACCCGACCTCTCGGGGCTGGTCCAACGCTCCCTGGAGCTGGGATGCCCCTTCTGCCCGGACAAGATCGAGAAGGTCACCCCCAAGTACCCACCGGATATCCTGCCCGAGGGCAGGCTGTCCCGGGGCGAAATCCTGGCCTTCCCCAACGCGCTGAACTTCGCCCCCTACTCCGGAGTCGTGGTCCTGACCAACCAGCACTTCCTGGGTATCGATGAGTTCACCGAGGAGATTATCGCCGGCGGCTTCGAGGCCTGCCAGACCCTGCTGCAAAGGATCGCCGGACAGGACCCCGGGATCAAGTACCTCACCATCAACTGGAACTATCTGCCACCCTCCGGGGGCAGCGTCGTCCACCCCCACCTCCAGCCCGCCGCCGATTTCTACCCCTGCAACCACATGAGGGAAATGATGGAGGCATCCGCGCGTTACCTTGAGGACAATGGCTCCAATTTCTGGCCCGACCTCATAGCCCGGGAGAAGGAGTTGGGAGAGCGCTACGCGGGGGCCACGGGCCGGGTATCCTGGATCACGCCTTTCGTCCCCCGGGGCCGGTTTATGGACGTTATGGCCATTCTGGAGGGAGGAGACTCCATCCTTACCGTCTCCGGGGAGCAGTGGCAGGACTTTGCCCGGGGCCTGAAAAAGGTGCTAAACTATATCGGCGATATGGGTTTCTATAGCTATAATCTGACCATGTTCTCCACCGTCCAAAGGGAGGACCATTTCTGGACCCATGCCCGGATTCTCCCCAGGGTCGCCTTCCCTCCCTTTGAGGTCAGCGACTGCTCGTACATAGAGCTGCTGCAGGGTCAGATAAGCACCGCCAAGCCCGCGGAGGATACCTGCGGGGAACTAAAGGGATATTTCGCCTGAGGCCAAGGAGTCGAAAACCATGCTACTGGCCATAGACATCGGAAACAGCAAGATAGCCCTGGGCGTCTTCGAGGGAGATGAGCTCAAGGCTACCTGGAGCATTGCCTCCGGGCTCCATCGCCTCACCGACGAGTATGCCGCCATCATCCTGAACCTGCTGCCCCGCCAGGGAGTGGACATAGACCGGATCCATCACGTGGTGCTGTGCAGCGTGGTGCCGCCCCTCGTCACCACCTTCGAGGACCTCTGCCAGCGCTACTTGGGCGTCACGCCTCTCACCGTGGAGGCGGGGACTCGAACCGGGGTGCGGGTGAGCACCGATAATCCCCGGGAGGTGGGCGCCGACCGGGTGGTCAACGCCGCCGCCGCCTACAAGCTCTACGGCGGCCCGGTCATCATCATCGACCTGGGAACGGCCATGACCTTCGAT
>JAZFUS010000127.1:0-2267 GCA_036447315.1 Dehalococcoidia bacterium | reverse complement strand
ATCGCGGGAGCCTGCTGCGGGTGGACCTCACTCGAGGGCGGCTGGACCGGGAGGAGGTGGCCGAGGCCGTCCTCCGGCAGTATGTCGGTGGCACCGGGTTGGGGGCTATCTACCTGTTCAATGAGGTGCCCCATGCCATAGACTGGAGCCACCCGGATAATCGGCTTATCCTGGCCGCAGGGCCCCTCTCGGGAACAGCCATACACGGGAGCGGCAGCTACTCCGTAGTCACCAAGGGCCCCCTCACCGGTGGGGCCAGCTCCACTCAGGCCAACGGCTTCCTGGGGGCCTATATGCGGTCGTCCGGATACGATGCCCTTCTTTTCCAGGGGGCCTCCGACGATTGGGTCTACCTCTATCTCCACGACGGACAGGCCGAACTCCGGGATGCCCGGTACCTCCTGGGAAGGGATACCTGGGAGACCGAGGAGGCCATTGCCCGGGAGCTGGGCCTCCCCCAGCGTTCCTTAAGCATATTCAGCATCGGACCCGCCGGTGAGAACCTGGTGAAGCTCGCCGCCATTGTGGGTGACCACGGCCACGTGGCCGCCCACAACGGGGTAGGGGCGGTCATGGGCTCCAAGAAACTGAAGGCCGTGGTGGCCGCCCGGGGCCGGGGCCGGGTCCCCGTCCGGGACCCTTCGCGCCTGTCGGCCCTGGCCGGGGAGATCCACGAGGGTGTGATGCAGGGCCCCATGGGCCAGATGATCAACAAGTGGGGGACCAGCCATCTCTTCACGGGCTATGAGGTCTCAGGGGTGCTGCCGGTCAAGAACCTGACCACCAATTCCTTCCCGGAGCATGACCGATTCGATGGGGAGAACTACCGTTCGCGGCTCAAGATGAAGCCCATGCCCTGCTGGACCTGCCGCCACCACCACTGCCATATAGTGACGGTTACCGAGGGACCCTATAAGGGCTACGTGGGGGAGGAACCGGAGTACGAGGGCATGGCTGCCTTCAGCTCCCTGTTGGGGCAGACCGACCTCGGCGCCGCCATAATGCTCAACGACGTCAATGACCGCCTGGGCATGGATGCCAATGAGATGGGCTGGCTCCTGGCCATGGCTTTTGAGTGCTACGAGCGGGGAATCATCACCAAGCGGGATACCGGCGGCATCGAGCTGACCTGGGGCAATGCCGAAGCGGCCCGGGCCATGCTACACGATATCGCCCACCGGCGCGGATTCGGCGATACCCTGGCCGAGGGGGTGATGCGGGCGGCCCGGATTATCGGTGGCGAGGCACCCAACATCGGAGTCTATTTGAAGAAGGGGCTCGCCCCCCGGGGCCACGATCACCGGGCGCGCTGGATCGAAATCCTCGATGTGGCTACCTCCAACGTGGGCACCATAGAGAGCGCCAATGTCTTCGTGCGCCCCGAGGAGGCGGGTCTGCCCCCGGTAACCGACCCCTTCGACCCTGAGCAGGTGGCCCTGACGCTGGCGGGGACCAAGGGCAGGCGTTTCTTCGAGGATTCCCTGGTCATCTGTACTATAGCCTCCATCCACGCCCCCCTCAATCTGTTTACCGATGCGTTGAACGCGGCCACCGGGTGGGACTGGACACCCGACGAGGTATGGCCCTACGGACAGCACCTGTCCAACCTGCTCAGGGTCTTCGACCTGAGACAGGGACTGGGGCCCGAGTCCGAGGCCCCCTCTCTCCGGTACTCCTCGGCCCCGGTGGACGGCCCCATCCGGGAGAAAACCATCGCCCCCCACTGGGAGGGGATGAGGAGGAGCTACTACGACCATATGGGGTGGGACCCCGAGACCGGGAAGCCGCTGCCCGAGACGCTCAAGAAAGTGGGCCTGGGCCATATCAAGTTGTAGCCTGACCCGGGGATAGGGAAAGGGGGTAATGATGCCCAAGAACACGGTAGGGGTCATGGCGGGGTTGTGGTACGGGGAGCAAACTATCGAGCTTGAGTTCCCCGGCGATTGGGAGGTCGCCCGCCGGGGCATGGGGGGAGAGGATTTCGCGCCCCTCACCGAGGAGCAGATGCGGGATGCCCTGAACCAACCCATAGGCACCCCACCCTTAAGCGAGCTCGGCCGCGGCAAAAAGACGGCCGTTATCCTTTTCGACGACCTGGCCCGCCCCACCCCCACCTCTCAGCTTGCGCCCCTGGTCTTAGAAGAGCTGCGCCGGGTGGGGATCGAGGGGGACTCCATCCGCTTTGTGGCCGCCCTGGGGAACCACCGGACCCTGGCCCGGGATGACATAGTCAAGAAGCTGGGCCCCGATATCGTACGGAACTATAA
>JAZFUS010000126.1:0-30043 GCA_036447315.1 Dehalococcoidia bacterium | reverse complement strand
GGTCTCCAAAACCGTAGGTCGGGGGTTCGAGCCCTCCCACTCCTGCCAGATAATAGCTCGAAACAACGGCCCTCAGGGAGCAGCGGACCCTGGGGGCCGGTTCATTGGCCGGCCCTTTGCCGGCCATGCCAGGAATCGCATCCTTGGGTGACAGGAGCCGCAACCGGGTCCGCGTCCGGGCCTGAGAAAGCAGGGAAATAAAACCATGTATGATGTCGCGGTGGTCGGTGCCGGGCCCGGTGGGTCCATGGCAGCCAAAAAATGTGCCCAGCAGGGCCTCAACACCCTGCTTCTGGAGAGGGAACCGCTCCCCAGGGAAAAGGTGTGCTCCGGCATGCTTATGGGCCCCGTGGCCCAGGGCCTGGTAGCCCAGGAGTTTGGAGACATACCCTCCCATGTCCTGACCACCCCGCCTCACCTGGAAGGTATAAAAGTCCTTGTCCCGGGGTTGCCGCCGGCGACATTCAAAAGGTCCATTCCCATCGGGTGGCGAAAGGACCTGGACTACTGGATGACTCAGAAAGCCATGCAGGCCGGGGTCGAGGTCCGGGACAGCACCCGGCTGGTGGGCATCACCGAAGAAGACGGGGGATACACCCTGGAGGTCTCCACCGGGGGCAGCAGGGAGCGGGTCGAGGCCGCCTTCCTGATAGGTGCCGATGGGGGCAACTCCGCCACCAGAAAGGCCCTCTATCCTGGATATGAAGTAAAGTACCTCCAGATCCTCCGGGAGTGCTACCGGGCGGAAATGCCTTCCGGCCTGGAGCGGGGCTTCATATATTTCGTGGTGCCGCCCAAGTACGCACCCCTCTACTGGGGCATTCACCGGAAGGCGGACGCCGTGGTCCTGGAGCTGGCGGCCAGGATCGACGACGCCAAGGCTCTCATGGGCGAGGCCAGGGAGTTTCTGGACCGGGAGTACGGACTCGACCTGGGGGGCAAGCTTCAGTGGAAAGATGGTTGCCTGGGGCCCCTGCTGCACAGGGACCTGCTCTCGGGAACCTTCCTCCCCGCCCGGGGCAATGCCCTCCTGGTGGGGGATGCCGGGGGCTTTGTCATGCCGGTAACGGGGGAGGGTATCAGCACGGCCATGAAAACCGCCGTATTGGCCGCGGCTTCCATCGCGGAGGCCCTGAAGGAGAACAAAAAGGCCGAGGAGTCCTACCTTGCCGGGACCAGTGGAGTTCGGGATGACCTCAGGATCATTTACGACTCCATAAAGAACATCCGCCTGGAAGCCGCCCGGGGACCCGAGCACCTCTTCCAGACGCTTGAGCAGTCCTGGGAAATTGCCATGGGCCTGGATTAGGCCAGAGCGCCCGGGGGAGGCACACCGCTATCGCGCCATCTTCCCAGGGGGGAACGCTTCTACTTTCAGGGCTATCCTGGCGGACAAAAGGAGAGCGGCCCACCCGGACCCCCGCGCAACCCCGGGGGGCTCGAAGTCCGCGACCGTCGACTCGATCCTTTTACAACTGAGGGCCGATCGTATCCCGTGTTGTAAGAAACCTTTTTCGGGCAACAAGCTGGCGCTATGTACTTTACACCCTGATATGTGCCGAATCAGTTTTTGTTGGCCAATTGGTGACAAACAGATTGACACGGGCTGACACAGGCTGGCATAATGGATACCGGATAACCTTGGAGGTGGGGGAGAGGAGCCGCCATGACATTCGCCCTGATTATCATAGTATTCGGGTGTGTGGCCCTGGCCGTAAAGCTGGGGCTAATCAGTGGGAGTATCTGGGGCTTCGCCTGGCCCATTATTCTCATTGTCATGGGAGTATCCCTCCTCCGGCGGCGGCGGAGGTGGGGTGGCCACTGGGGCCCCTGGGGTTGTGGATGGGGCAGTGAGGGCGAGAAAGATCAGAGGCCCCGGAAGTAATAGGGCCGCGGCTCCCAAAAGCCGAGGTGGTGGAAACGGTAGACACGCTGTCTTGAGGGGGCAGTGGGCGCAAGCCCGTAGGAGTTCAAGTCTCCTCCTCGGCACCAATGATCAGCTTTTTGGGGAAATATCGGCGACATCGCCGGCAGGCAGGGGTTAATTTTCTTCTTTAGTTCCGTGGCGGCGTAGCCAAGTGGTTAAGGCGGGGGTCTGCAAAATCCCTATTCATGGGTTCGAATCCCATCGCCGCCTTTATTTTCTCAGGTTGTTCCCCAAAATGGGGGCCTCTGGTGGCGGAGAGTCAGCCGAGGTGGCGGAATTGGCAGACGCGAGGGACTTAAAATCCCTTGGACCTAAAGTCCATGCGGGTTCGAGCCCCGCCCTCGGCACCATTTCAGATTTCACCCTCTCCTCCGCCAGGGTTTGAGGGTAAACGACGTGGCCGCTACCACTCTCCGCCTTATAGATCTACCTGGAAGGTGACCATCTCCCCCATGGTGAAATCCAGGGACCTCATCAGGGACCGCATGGCCTCGTCGCCGACGCTGACCATGGCGTGCACCGATAATGCTCCGCGCTCCCGGCAGCGATAAAGAAAGGCCTTAATCAGCTCGGACCCGATCCCTGAACGCTGGTATTCGGGGTCGACGCCGATGAGCTCGATGACGGCATGGGGGCGCTCCCTGTAGTGAACGGGCCGGCACCCCCCTGTGATAAAGCCGATTATTCTCCCCTGGTCCTCGGCCACACAGCTCAGGGAGAGTTCCCCTCCGATGTAGCCTTCCACGGAGCTCTGATAGGTGGGGGTTCTGAGCCCGCTGGAAAACCTTCGGTCTACCTCCAAAATGCCCGGGATATCATCCTCTGTCATGGTCCGGACCTTTACCCTGGTAGCCGGTAAGCTATTTGCCTCCATTGCCTGATCCCCTTTCCGCGGCCTGAAGCTGACGATGGGGGGGCCCCGCTAGAATGCAGGAACTATATACCCAGACGAAGGCTTTGTCAACGTTGTGATGGAGGTAACTATCCGAGGCTTTAGCCCCCTCCAGTTCCCTCAGGGGCGGCAGCGGCTTCTCCTTCAGCTCCAGCTTCAGCTGCGGCCACCACTCCCTCCTCTTCCTCCAGCATCATCTGACGACCGGATATCTTGACCACCATCTGTGTCGGGTCGGCGAGTAGGGTCACGCCGTCGCTAAGGTGTATATCGGCCACGAAGACACCCTGATCTATTTCCTCCAGATGTGAAAGGTCCACCTCCAGTGCGTGAGGCAGGTCATTGGGCAGGGCCTCCACGGTAAGGGTCTTGATGATATGCAGCAGGATGCCGCCTTTATCTTTTATTGCCGGTGCCTCACCAATCAAGGCCAGGGGCACTTCGGCTTTGATCTTCTCGGTCATAATGACCTGGTAGAAGTCCACATGGAGAAGGAGCCGGCTCCGTGGGTCCCTCTGCACTGCCCGGACCAGGGCTGTCCGGGGGGTCTTGTTACCGGCGATGCTCAGGGAGATGATATCGGTCTCCCCGGCCTGTGTCAGGACGAGTTGCAAGTTCTTGGTATCAACCTGAAGGGCCTGGGAGTCGATCCCACGACCATAGAGATTCACAGGGGTGATGCCCTGATGGCGCAGGTCTTTCACTTTCTTGCCCAGCACCTGCCGGGAGGTTACCTCTAGCTTCAATCGTTCCATATTCCTCGCTCCGGTTCCAGGGCGTATTTTATTTCTCAAGGACTGCGGACAAGTAACAAGTATACCATAGGCGTAGAAAGGAGGTAAAGGGGTGTACCTGACGGGTTGCCAAATCGCTTTTCTTGTGATATAGTGCCCGGAAGGCCTAGATTCAATGCTGTTCCCCAGTTCATATCCCAGGCCAAGCGCGAACGGGCATGGTGCCTCCTTCCACCCCGATCAGGGGAGCTACTCAGTGTGGCAAAACCGTCCGGAGCCGGAGAAACTGCATCCGAACCCAGGCACGACTTTGGAACTCAGTAAGGAGGTGCAGGATGGCTCTGGAGGATAAGACCCTTTCTTGTGTGGAGTGCAGCCGGGAGTTTACCTTCACCGCCGGGGAGCAGGAGTTCTACATCTCCCGGGGTCTGGTGAACGAACCCCGCCGCTGCCCCGAGTGCCGGGCCACGAGACGGCAGGAACGCTCTCGAGGATCTGGCGACCGCATGTTCCCAGTGGTGTGCGCTGAGTGTGGCCAGGATACCGAGGTCCCCTTCGAGCCCAGGGAGGGCCGGCCGGTCTATTGCAGCGATTGTTACGCCAAGATTAAAAGCAACCAATAACCCCCGTAACGGGCATGGACCGAGGGGTTAAGGTAGCGCGGATATATTTTCAGACCATTAACCTCTATGTGCTATGAATGTTGGTACCCTCATGGTCAAGCTGCGTCTTCCCGAGAATCAGTCGTTAAAGGGCAAGCGACGGGTGATAAAATCCATCACCAGCCGGGTAAGGAGCAAATTCAACGTCTCCATCGCCGAGGTGGACGATCAGGAGTTGTGGCAATTGGCCACCCTGGGCGTAGCCTGTGTCTCCAACAGTAACCGCCATGCCCATGATACCCTCACTCAAGTCATCAACTTCATCTCCTGGAGCCGGTTTGAGGCAGAGATTCTTGACTATGAAATCGAGATTATCCCCGTATAGGGCACGTTCTAGAGAGAGATGGACACCTCTGCCTTCCTGGCCCAGCTAAGGGCCCACTCACACTACCGGGACCAGATTGTCCACATTGAGGGCATTCTCCCCCGGAATGCCAGGTATGGCGACCTGGAACGGCCCCTTCCCCCCAAGCTCTCATCGCTCTTGGAGTCCGCGGGCCTGCTACCCCTCTACAGCCATCAGGCCCTGGCCCTGGATGCCCTGCGCCGGGGGCGGGATGTAATCATGTCCACCCCCAGCGCCAGCGGTAAGTCCCTGGTGTACAACCTGGCGGTGCTGGAGGCCATCCTCGGGGACAGGGCCAGCCGGGCCCTTTACCTTTTCCCCACCAAGGCCCTGGCCCAGGACCAGGCGCGCGCGCTGAGGCAACTGGCCCATCCCCAACTCCTCAAGACCCAGGACATCGCTACCTTCGATGGTGACACCCCGCTGCCGGACCGGGCCGATATCAAAAGGCTGGCCAGGATAGTGCTCACCAACCCCGACATGCTCCACCTGGGCATACTTCCAAATCACGCCTCCTGGCCCAGGCTCTTTCGCAAACTGAAGTATGTAGTCGTGGATGAGGCCCACGCTTACCGGGGTGTGTTCGGCTCCCAAGTATCTCAGGTGTTAAGAAGACTCAGGCGTCTTTGTGCCCTCTACGGTTCCCGGCCGCAGTTTATCCTCTCCTCGGCTACCCTGGCTAACCCGGGTGAACATGCCCGAAGGTTGGTGGGTCTGGAGTTCGAAGTTGTGGACGGAGACGGTTCCCCTCACGGGGCCAAGGACTTTGTTTTCTGGAACCCACCCTTTCTCGATGAGGCCAAGAACGCCCGCGGCAGCGCCAATACCGAGGCCTCCTTCCTCCTTACGCAACTCCTGGCCTCCGGTACCCGCAGCCTGGCCTTTGCCCGCACCCGCAAACTGACCGAGCTCATCTACATGTATACCCGCGATAGACTGGCTGAGATCGACCCCGCCCTGGCCCGCCGCATCAAACCCTACCGGGCAGGCTATCTTCCCCAGGATAGGCGCCGGATTGAACAGGAGCTCTTTCATGGGGACCTTCTGGGGGCTGTAGCCACCAACGCCCTGGAGCTGGGAGTGGATATCGGTGACCTGGACGCAACCGTTCTCACCGGTTATCCGGGGAGCATCGCCAGCGCCTGGCAGCAGGCGGGGCGAAGTGGCCGGGGCAGGGAAGGGGCCTTGAGCTTTCTGGTCGGTGTCGATAGCCCCCTGGACCAGTACCTGATGCGCCACCCCGATGCCTTCTTTAAGAAGGGTTTCGAGCATGCCCTCATCAACCCCGATAACCCCCATATCCTGAAACCCCATCTCCTTTGCGCGGCCCTGGAGATGCCCCTGTGGGAGGGGGATAGAGAGTTCTTCAGCCCCGGATGGAAAGATGCCGCTCTGGCGCTGGAGGAGGAGGGCGCCTTGAGAAACAGGCGCGGCCGCAGATACTTATCGCCCGCCATAAGATATCCTGCCCAGGATATAGACATCCGCTCCACGACCCAGGGGAACTACGCGGTCATTGAGTCCTCCCTGGGGAGCATCCTGGAGACGGTGGAAGGGGCCACGGCCTTCTTCCATATCCATCCCGGGGCCATCTACCTGCACCAGGGGGAAGCCTATCTCATCAAGGAGCTGGACATCCCCTCCCGCACCGCCTACGCCGTGGCCACGGATGCCCCATACTATACCCAGGCCAAAGACCTCACCAACCTCAGGGTCCTGAGTGTTACGGATTCCATGCGGGTGGGGAGGGTTACGGTCTACCTGGGGGATGTAGAGGTGAGCACCGTGGTCGTTGGCTTCAAGAAGAAAATGCAGTTCACCGAAGAGGTCATCGAGGAGGAGGCCCTGGACCTCCCCGCTCAGGTCTTTCCCACCAGGGCCTTCTGGTTCGACCTGCCTCCGGACATAACAGCCAGGCTCTCCCCCGCGGGCCTGGACTTTCCCGGTGGCCTCCATGCCGCTGAGCATGCCGCTATCGGTATGCTTCCTCTCTTTGCCCTCTGCGACCGGAGCGACATCGGTGGAGTATCAACCCCGGTCCATGCCGATACCGGCCGGCCCCAGATCTTCATCTACGACGCCCATCCCGGGGGAATCGGCATAGCCGATAAGGGATATGAGCTCATCGAGGAGTTGTGGCGGGCCACCCTGGCCCTGGTCTCAGAGTGTCCCTGTGAGGACGGTTGCCCCTCCTGCATCCAGTCGCCCAAATGCGGCAACAATAACCAGCCTCTGGACAAAAAGGCAGCCTGGGTCATTCTGAACGAACTGGTGGGGCGGTAAGCTTCCCCTGCCCACCACATTGTGATAAAATGTGGGCAGCCTTTCTGGCCAGTCCCGGGGGAAAGGGGGAGGATACCGATGACCATGCCCACCACTGCTGAAGAACAAGAAGAGCTTGGCGTGGAATCGGTGGCCTTCCAGGATGTCACCTGGATCAACATCGAAAAACCAAGTCGCCGGCAGATGAGCTATCTGGAACGTGCCTTCCATTTTCACCCCCTGGACCTGGATGACTGTCTGAGCAAGGTGCAGTTGCCCAAGGTCGATGAGTATGATGACTATCTGTTCATCGTGCTTCATTTTCCGGTATTCCTCCGGCGCGCCCGGGTAACCCATTCCACCCAGGTCGGTATTTTCATCGGTAAGGATTATATAGTCACCGTCCATGCCGGGAACCTGAGGCCCCTGGCCAATTTATTCCAGGAGTGCCAGTCCGATGAGTCGGCCCGCCAGGAGAATATGGGGCGCAGCCCCTCCTATCTCCTGTATCGCCTGGTTGACCGGATGGTGGACTATTGCTTTCCCATCCTGAACAAAATCATCTCCAATATCGAGAAGGTGGAGGATGACATCTTTGACGAGAGGGCTCTGAACACGGTCCAGGAAATCTCCATTCTCCGGCGGGATATTATCGCCTTCCGGCGTATCAATTGGCCCCTGCGGGCGGTTATCGGCTCCATGGAGAGGAGGGTGAGCCGCTTCAGTGGCAAAGATGAAAAGGAAATGGATGTCTATTTCGGCGACGTGGTGGACCACCTGGACAAGATATGGAGCGCCCTGGATGAGTACAAGGAGATCATTGAGGGGCTGAGCGATACCAACAATTCCCTGACCTCCAACCGCATTAATGAGGTAATGAGGGTCCTGACCATCTTCGCCACCATCATGATGCCCCTGACGGTGGTCTCCAGCATCTACGGCATGAACGTTCCTCTCCCGGGGGGCCTGCAATCGGGGAGTTTTATATCTTTCATCGTGGTCATCATCTTCATGGCCATGATCGGCGGTTCCATGCTGTTTTACTTCCACCGCAAGCACTGGATCTAATATGGCTATTCTCCTCGTCGGCCTCTATATCGCATGTGAGATCATCGCCAATGTAACCGCCGCCAAGCCGGTGACCCTTTTTAACACTATTACCGTTCCCGCGGCGGTATTCATCTATGCGCTGACCTTTACCCTGGTGGACCTGATCAACGAGCGGTTGGGAAAACAGGGAGCGCGGCGGGTGGTCTACACCGCCTTCGCCGCCAATCTGCTCCTGGCGGGCTATACCCGTTTTGCCATCGCCCTGCCTCCGGCCGTCTTCTATGAGGGGAACGAGGCCTTCCGGAGTGTCCTGGGCTCCACCTACCGCATAGTTTTCGCCAGCCTCACCGCCCATATTATCGCCTCCCTTATCGATGTGGAGGTGTTTGCCTGGTGGCGCCGGCGCATTGGCGGCTACCGCTGGGCCCGGGTATTAGTCTCCAATGCTATCTCCACGTTGTTGGATAGTATCGTTTTCATCACCATTGCTTTTGCGGGTGTTTTCCCTGTTCTTCCCCTGATATGGGGGCAATACATCGTAAAAATGGCGGTAACCCTGCTCAGCATCCCCATGATCTACCTCATCCGGGGAGAGGCCGGCCAACCAGGGCCATTGGGGCTGGGCGGGGAGCTCGTACCCGGACGCGGGCCGGAAAAGGCCTAGCAAAGAAAGGACAAACATGGAGATCGAAATCCTGGGTGCCCATAATCTGGAGTCAACGGATACGCGCCTGGTCACCCTCCTTATCGACGGTGTCCTGGCGGTGGATGCCGGCAGCCTGACCTCGGGCCTGACCCTGGAGGCGCAGGCGAATATCGAGGCTATCCTGCTCAGCCATCGCCACTTCGACCATATCAAGGATGTCGCCATCTTTGGTCTGGCCACGGCCGTTTTCGGACCTACCCCGGTCTATGCCACCGCCGATGTCCTGGAGGCCCTGTCCACCCACATCACCAACGGCATCCTGTTCCCCGACTTCACCAAAGCCCCGTCCGCTGAAAGCCCCTCCCTGGAGTTTCGTACCCTGGAGCCCCTTAAGACAGTGGATATCCTGGGATACAAAGTTACCCCCCGCCCCTGCAATCACAGCGTACCTTCCCATGGCTTCGAGATCGAGAAAGACGGTAAGACGCTGTTTTACACCTCGGATACCGGTCCCGGCCTGGGCCCCCTGTGGGAGACCATTTCCCCCCAGCTCCTGATCACCGAGCTCACCGGGCCCAACAGGCTCCGGGAGTGGCTGAACAAGAGCGGTCACCTTACCCCGGCGCAGCTTCTCGACGAGATGAAAGAGTTTGAGAGGCTCAAGGGCTTTCTGCCGGAGGTGATTCTGGTGCACTTCAACCCCTACTGGCGGGATGAGGTGGAGACCGAGCTGGAAGCCGTGGCCGCGGAATTGGATACTCCCGTAACCGGTGCCTGGGAGGGCATGAAAATCGAGCTGTAGGCATGGCGACAACCTTTATGGTTGACATAAATGTGGGCCGGCTGGCCCGGTGGCTCCGGCTCATGGGCTATGATGCCCGGCTCTTCGACGGCCCGGATGACAATCGAATGATAAGGGCGGCCCTGGACGAGGGGCGGGTCCTTCTGACCAGGGACACCCAGATCCTGAAACGGTGGGTGGTCACCAGCGGCCGACTCCAGGTGATTTTCATCCTGAGTGAGGATCCCAGGGATCAGCTTCGCCAGGTGATTTCAAGCCTGGGTCTCGACCCGAAGTTTCACCCCTTTAGCCGATGCCTGGAGTGCAACCATCCCTTAGAAGCCAGGGACCGTGACCAGGTCCGGTGCCTGGTACCCCCCTATGTTCTCGAAACGCAGTCGGGGTTTACCCAGTGCCCCGCCTGCCACCGCGTCTACTGGCGGGGGACACACTGGGAGTCCATGAGCCGGGAGTTGGAGGAATTCGCCCACGTGCCGGGGGCATAGTAAGGGCGGCCTTCCCCTCGTCCGGTCTTTGCACTATAATGCTGGGAGGATATCGTCGTCCCCCTGACGTTTGGGGACGGGGTCGGAACCGAAAGGAGATTTGGCCATGGCCTATCAGGACATCATTGTAGAGAAAAACCAGGCGATAGCCCGGATTACCATCAACCGCCCCCCGGTCAACGTAATGAGCATCGAGACCCTGAAAGAGATGAACGCTGAACTGGAGGAGTTGAAGAACGATCAGGTGGTGAAGGTGGTGATTATCACCGGGGCCGGTGATCGCGCCTTTTCCGCCGGGGTAGAGGTGGCCGACCACATCGGCGACCGGATGCCCATAATGATGGAGGAGTTCGAAAAGCTTTTCAGGCGCCTCGTGGAGGTGGACAAGGTCACCATCGCCGCCGTCAACGGGGTGGCCCTGGGTGGTGGCTGCGAACTGGTGGGGGGATGCGATATGGCCGTGGCCTCGGAGAAGGCCGTATTTGCCCAGCCCGAGATTAAACTGGGCACCTTTCCCGGGATCGCGGGGATTCTATTTCAGCGCCTCCTGGGCATGAGAAGGGGTCTGGAGTTTGTCCTGAGCGGCGACAACATCGACGCCGCTGAGGCACAGCGTATCGGCCTGGTGAACAAGGTGGTGTCCCCCGGTGACCTGGAGAAGGCGACCGAAGAGTTCGCCAAGAGGTTCTCCGGGCACAGCGGCATCGTGCTGCGCATGGCCCGCCAGGGTATGTACCGGACAGCCGATATGGGATGGGATGAGGCCCTGAAGGAAGCCGCCGACATCGCCCAGGACGTGATGAAGACGGAAGACGCCACCGAGGGTCTCAACGCTTTTCTCGAAAAGCGAAAGCCCGAATGGAAGAATAGATAGGGCTGACTGGCCGGCGCCCCGATGCCGCCCCGATGCGGCACGGACCCCTACCGGGACGGTAGCCTCACCCTCTTGTTGGGAACGGGAGGCCCGGCACCTTCCTCGGACCCTGACGGTACACCGGCGATCTGGTCTGCCCGGTCAACCAATGCCGCGTGCGAATAGGAACGCCCGCACTGCAAGCACACGAGGTCGTCCTCTTTGGCATATATGTCCCTGTAAAGGTCGCCCTGGCATCGAGGGCAGCTTCTCAGGAGCCAGTCGCTTGATGTTGATCGTTTCGCGGTACTTTCAAATCTTTTCATCGTCACACCCGCCTCTCAATCCTTAATGTTAAATTTTAAGACTGAAGCGGGCCGGCGTCTATGACTTTTGTCACCTTTATGGCGCTCATGCCATTATCGAGGCGGTGGGTGGGGAGGACCTCAAATTTTTTCGTAGGTCTCCTGGAGGAGGAGGGCATCCTCCTCCAGGTTGGGGCTCTCACAGATGAGCAATCCCCCGGCCTCCCTGTCCTTGAGGGCCCGGAGAAGAGCTTCATACTCCATGTCGGACTCTCGCAGGACCAGGTGCTTTAACTCTCCCTTTGGGCCATACTTGATCCCGGAGAGGTGGATGTGCAGATCCTCCAGCGCAGCCCTGCCCAGTTTGGCCTCCACCATATCCAGCACGGACACGAACTCGCTGTAGGAATTAACCCCCCCGGTGCGGGCGTGGAAGTGAGAGAAATCCAGGGCCGGGGCCACCCCCGGCACCTCAGCGCTCAGCGCCAGGAGCTCCTCCAGGGTGCCGAACTGGGACGGCTTCCCCATGAGCTCCGGCCGGATCAGGACCTCAGTCCCCTCCTCCTTAAGCCGCCGGGTTAGTTTTTCCAGGACGGCCCTCACCCGCTCAAGGACCACCGGGGCGGGGTCTCCCAGATAAAACGCGGTATGGACAACAACATTCCTGGCTCCGCACAGGGCAGCCACCCTGGCCGCTTGAAGAAGCCTACCTTCGGAAGCGGTGAGCTTCTCAGGTTCATGGGCATTGAAGTTTACATAATAAGGGGCATGGGCGCTGAGATGCACCCCATGGCGGGCGGCTGTCTCCCTCACCAGAAGGGCGGTCCCCTCCCCCATCCTCACCCCCTGGACGAATTGGACCTCCATGGCATCCAGGCCCAACTCCCTGATACGCTCAATGCCGGCAGGGGTGGTGGAGGGCGCCCTGGTACTCACAGGAGCCCCGGCGGTCCCGAAGTAAAGCCTCGCCATAACCAAGATTCTACCCCCATCGTCCGAGCGGGGTCAAGGCAATTGGTATTGTCTTGACAGCGAAAGACCCTGGAGTTAGTATGAGGTTAATATGATGTGGCTCAAACTTGTGAAGTGGAAGCGAGGCAGAAATGTCTGTGATTATATACATTCTAGTCGGCCTAGTGTCGCTGATCGTGGGTGGTATAGCCAGCTATTGGATAAAGGGAATCATCGCCGGCCGCAAGCTCCAAAGCGCCAACGAGGCTGCCGAGGAGGTTCTGGGGGAGGCTAAGACCAAACAGAAAGAGTTGCTCCTGGAGGCCAAGGAGGAGGCGATCCGCATCAAATCCACGGCGGAGGCGGAGTTTCGAGACCGGAGGGAGGAGCAACAGCGGCTGGAAAGGCGCATCTCTCAGAAAGAGGAAAACCTGGAGAGAAAGGTCGAGGGTGTGGAGCGCCGCGAAGGGAATATCGGCGCCAAAGAGCAGGAGATAGAGAACGTCCGGAATCAGGTAGAGGAGCTAAAGAAGAAGGAAAGCGAGCAGCTTGAACTGATCTCCGGCATGTCATCCTCCGAGGCCAAACAGCTCCTGCTGGAGTCTGTGGAGGGAGAGGTCAAGCAGGAGGCCTCCCGCAGGGTCCGGGAATGGGAGGCCGGAATAAAGGCCGATGCCGAGGCCCGGGGCCGGGAAATACTCGCCATGGCCATTCAGCGCCTGGCCAGCGACGTGGTAACTGAGACCACGGTCTCCGTGGTTCACCTGCCCACGGATGAGATGAAGGGACGGCTCATCGGCCGGGAGGGGCGCAACATCAGGGCCCTGGAGCAGGCCACCGGTGTGGACCTCATCATCGATGATACCCCTGAGGCGGTAACTCTGTCCGCCTTCGATCCTGTGCGACGGGAGGTGGCCAGGCTGGCCCTGACCCAACTCATCGTGGATGGCCGTATCCATCCCGCCCGCATTGAAGAGGTGGTGGAGAAGGCCAAGGGTGAGGTGGAAAAGGCCATTTTCGAGGCTGGGGAGGCCGCTTCCTACGAGGTGGGAGTCCAGGGGCTTCCCCCGGAGCTGATCAGGGCCCTGGGCCGGCTCAAATATCGCACCAGCTACGGCCAGAATGTTCTTAAACACTCGGTCGAGACGGCCCAATTCGCCCAGATGATCGCCCTGGAAATCGGGTTCGATGCCAAGACCGCCGTCAAGGCGGGACTCCTTCATGACGTGGGAAAAGGGATCGACCATGAGGTGGATGGCCCCCATGCTCTCATTGGGTCGCGGATAGTGGAGCAGTGGGAGAAGTCCCCCCAGGTGATTCAGGCTATCGCCGAGCATCACCAGGAGACGGGCACATCCAGCGTGGCGGGCTTTATCGTGAGCGCCGCCGATGCCATGAGCGGAGCCAGGCCGGGGGCCCGAAGGGAATCCCTGGAGCACTACCTCAAGAGGCTCCATGACCTGGAAAACATCGCCAATAGCTTCCCCGGGGTGGACAAGTCCTTCGCTATCCAGGCCGGCCGGGAGGTACGCATAATGGTCAAGCCGGACGAGATCGACGACCTGGGGGCCATGAGGCTGGCCCGGGACGTGGTCAAGAAGGTGGAAGAGGGCATGGAATATCCCGGACAGATCAAGATCACTGTTATCAGGGAGACCAGAGCGGTGGAACACGCCAAGTAGCCGACCCTGGCCAGTGTCCCCTTCAGGGGTCCCTGGTTTCCCCGGAGCGGCGCGGCAGGAAAAACTTGTTCTGGATACAGACAGGGCTTTTTCTGAGCTTATGACGGAGATTTCCCCTTGAATATACTGATGATCGGCGATGTGCTGGGCAGGCCCGGTCGCAGGGCTCTTAAGAACCTTCTGCCGGGGCTGCGAAGCGAATATCAGCTGGACCTGGTCATTGCCAACGCCGAGAACGCCGCCGGCGGTTTGGGCGTCACCCTCGATACCGCCCAGGAGCTTCTTAAGGCCGGGGTAGATGTGCTCACCTCGGGCAACCATGTCTGGGACAAGAAGGAGATCATCCCCCACCTGGATACCGACCTGCCCCTGTTGCGTCCCCTGAACTACCCACCCGGGGTTCCGGGGCGTGGCTACCTGGCCACGGACCAGGTCCTGGTGGTCAATCTCACGGGGCGGACTTTCATGGGGAACTTCGATTGCCCCTTCAGGGCCATGGACCACCTGCTGGAGAGCCGGGGAAACACGCCCCCCGTGGTCGTAGTGGACTTTCATGCCGAGGCCACCTCAGAAAAGGGGGCCATGGGATGGTACCTGGATGGCCGGGTGAGCGCCGTGATCGGCACCCACACCCATATCGCCACTGCCGATAGCCGTCTCCTTCCCCGGGGAACGGCCTATACCACCGATGTGGGCATGACCGGGCCTCTGGATTCGGTCATCGGTGATGACCCCGAGGAGGTCCTGAAGCGGTTCCTTACCGCCATGCCCTTCAGGCTATCGGTGGGGACGGGAAGAGTCATTTTCAATGCCATTCTCCTGGACGTGGATGAGGTGACCGGCCGTGCCCGCAGCATCACGCGTCTCTCCCGGGAGGTGGACGGAGAGCCCGATGAGGGCTGACCTCCATCTCCACACCACTGCCTCCGATGGCCTCCTCAGCCCCCGGGAACTGGTGGAGATGGCTGCCGCCAAGGGGATGGAGGTTATCGCCGTCACCGACCACGACTCGGTATCGGGCATAACCTCGGCCCTGGAGGCGGCCGAGGACTTCCCGCAACTCACGGTCATCCCGGGCGTTGAGATCAATACCGATGTCCCCCGGGGCGAGGTGCATGTGCTGGGCTACTTTTTGGACTATTCCAGCCCGGCGCTGGAGAGCACCCTGGTCCGGCTGCGGGATGGCAGAAAGACCCGGGCGCGGAAGATGGTAGCCAGGCTCGGGGAGCTGGGTCTCAGTATCGAATGGGACCGCGTCCGTGAGCTGGCCGGCGATGGCTCCGTGGGCCGCCCCCACGTGGCCCAGGCCATCCTGGAGAGGGGATATGTGTCCTCCTTCAAGGAGGCCTTTAACAAATATATCGGGCGGGAGGGTCCCGCCTATGTGCAGAGGGATAAGCTCAGCCCCCGGGAGGCCGTGAAACTGGTGACGGATGCGGGAGGGGTGGCGGTGTTGGCCCATCCCGCCGATATCGAGGCCCTGGATTCCCTGCTTCCCGATATGGTCTCCGCCGGCCTGGTGGGTTTGGAGGGCCATTACGGCAGCTATTCAGCGGACGTCGTCCGTCGCCTGGAGCTCCTGGCCCAAAAGCACGGGCTCTTTGTCACCGGAGGCAGCGACTTCCACGGGCTGGACAGCGATGAGACGCCCTTGGGTGGTGTCCATATCTCCGGGGGAGGGGTGGAGCGCCTCCTGGCCCTGGGTGAGAGCCGGACCCGCGACCTCTCCCCTTCTCCCCCTCCCCCCCCGTCTCAATGATCGTGATGTGCTTTTCCATCGTGGAGCAAGAGCAGCTCGCGGCGCTTCAGTGGCCGGACGATGAGCGCCTCCACCGGCTGCATCCCGCCCGGGGGACCCGGGGGAACGGAGTGAGGCCTTGCCGTTAGGGGCCGGCCTGTTTACCGGAGCGGCTTACCTGGTGGGCTCCGTGCCCGGCGCCTACATCGTGGCCCGGCTCCTCCGGGGGATAGACATCCGCGGCTATGGCAGCGGTAGCGTCAGCGGCACCAACGTCTGGCATACGGTGTCTCACCGGGCCAGCATCCCTGTGTTCCTTATCGACATAGCCAAGGGGGTCCTCCCCGTTCTCCTGGCCAAACGCCTGGGGCTGGACCTTCCGTGGCAGGTGGCGGCGGGCCTGGCCAGCATCGCGGGCCATAACTGGTCCCTGTTTCTTCGCTTCCAGGGGGGCCGGGGACTGGTCACCGCCGGGGGTGTGGCCCTGGTTATCGCCCCCGTGGAGCTGCTGGTGGCGGGAATCGTGATCTCGGCGGGGTTTCTTGCTTTCCGGAGTTTTCCCCTGGCGGTGCTCCTGGGGGTGGTGGCCCTGGCCCTGGCCAGCCTCGCCCTGGGTGAGCCCCCGGCCGTCACCTGGGGCTGCCTGGGTATCCTTTTTCTGGTTATACTCAAGAGGTTCCTGGGCAACCGGTCCCCCGCCGCTTCAAGCCGGGATAAATGGGTGCCGGTCTACCGCTTGCTTTTCGACCGGGATATCAGAGACAGAAGGGCCTGGATCGACCGCCGGCCCCCGGCCCACGATGATGGGGCCGGGCATTGAGCACTCAGACGCGCTGTGCCACCCATCCGGAGGTGGAAACCAGCCTCCGCTGCAGTAAATGCGGTAAGCCCATCTGTCCCCGATGCATGGTCCAGACCCCGGTGGGGGCCCGATGTCGGGAATGCGCGCAATTGCGTCGCTCACCCATTTACACCGTTTCGCCGGCCTATTACCTCCGGGCTATCGGGGTCGGCCTGGGGATGGCCGCGGTCACGGGTTTTGCGTGGAGTATTTTAAGAATATTCTTCTTTTTCTCCATCTTCAACATCGCCCTGGCTGCCGGGATCGGCTATGCCATCGGGGAAGTGATAAGCCGCTCGGTGAACCGCAAACGAGGCCGGGGGCTTCAGATAATCGCCGGACTTGCCATGTTTTTGAGCCTTGTGGCCAGGAATAGCTTCGCCTACGGCTCAGTGGTATCGGGGCTTATCTACAGCTTCACCCTGTTCGACCTGTTCGGACTCATCGCCCTGGGCCTGGGCGTCTTCATGGCCGTTACCCGCGTTCGCTGAGAGGGGCCGGTCCGATGGCGTCCCTGCTACCGTTCACCTCTGCCCGATATTCTTGGCAATGCCCGGGCGATGTGATAGACTTGGGGGGAAATCATGACCCTCAGCGCACAAAGCTACATGTTCGTCCCCGGGTACGTTGTTTTCTGGCTTCTTTTCATCCTGGCCCTCGTCCTCTTCTCCCAGCGAGCCTACAGGTTAGTTCGGTTTCTGCGCCTGGGACAGGGGGATGACCGCCTGGACCGGGTGGGAACCCGACTTGGCGGCATGATGGCCTATGTTTTCCTTCAGGTGTGCAGCCTGAGAAGGGTCTCCCTGCGGGACCGGGCGGGACTGGGCCATTTCTTCATATTCTGGGGTTTTGTACTTTTTTCCCTGAACTATTTAGTCTTTATCTTTGTGGGGGAGGGCCTGGGCCTCTCCCACGCACTGAGAGACAACCCCCTTTTCCTCGCTCTCGCCCTGGTTGTCGATATAGCCGGGCTCTTTATCCTGGCGGCCCTCATCTGGGCGGCCGCCAGGCGGTACATTGTCCGTCCCCCCAGGCTGGAGCCCAGCGCCGAGGCGGGTATCATTCTGGCCGTGATCTCCTTCCTCATGGTGGCCCATTATCTCATAGAGGGTTTCGGTTTCAACATCATCGGAGACCCCATGGCCTCCTATACCCCGGTGGGGCGCACCGTGGCCGGAATGGTCTCCGGTTTTTCTCCGGGTGCCCAGGTGACACTGTACTGGGTGGTCTGGTGGCTGCACTACCTGTTTATCCTGGGCTTCCTGGTCTACATCCCCCGCTCCAAGCACCTGCACCTGCCGGCAGCCCCTTTTAACATATTCTTTCGCTCCCGCGGGCCCAAGGGGGCCCTGGTCCCCATAGAGTTGGAGACCGCCGAAAGCTTTGGGGTAGGAAAAGTGGAGGCTTTCACCTGGAAGCAGCTCCTGGACGGGTATGCCTGTACCCAGTGCGGCCGGTGCCAGGCCAGCTGCCCGGCCTGGATCAGCCAGAAAGCCCTCAACCCCAAGGAGGTGATCCACGATATCAAGGAACACCTCCTGGAGGTGGGTCCGGCGCTGCTAACCGGCTCCGAGCCCCAGCGCCCCGACCTTGTGGGCGCTGTGGTGGCTGAGGAGGCCATCTGGGACTGCACCACCTGCCGGGCCTGCCAGGAGGAGTGCCCGGTCCTTATCGAGCACATACAGAAGCTTCAGGACATGAGGCGGTTTCTTGTTTTGGAACAGGCCAAGATCCCGGAGGCCGCCGAGGGGGCGCTGCGAAGTATCGAGACCCGGGGCCACCCCTGGCGGGGTACCACCTCTACCCGCACCGACTGGACCGAAGGGCTCGAGGTCAAGCTCATGGCCCAGGACGCCCAGGTGGACTATCTATTCTGGGTGGGCTGCACCGGCGCCCTGGAGGAGCGGAATATGAAGGTGGCGGCGTCCCTGGCCAGGCTCCTGGGGAAGGCGGGCATCAGCTTCGGGATCCTGGGGACGGAGGAGACCTGCTGCGGCGACCCTGCCCGGCGCCTGGGGAACGAATACCTCTTTCAGACCCAGGTCCAGCGCAACATCGAGCTATTCCAAAACTATGGGGTCAAGAAAATCGTAACCGCCTGCCCCCATTGTTTCAACACCATAAAGAACGAATACCCGCAGTTTGGCGGCAATTTCGATATCATCCACCACAGCCAGCTGATCGCCGAGCTCCTGGACCAGGGCCGCCTGAAGCTGACCGGGGGTCCGGACCAGGTGGTGACCTACCATGACTCCTGCTATCTTGGCCGGCATAACGATATCTTCGACCCTCCCCGTCAGGCCCTCCAGGGCATTTCCGGGCTTCGGCTGGTGGAGATGGAGAGGCGGCGGCGGGGGGCCTTCTGCTGTGGGGCGGGGGGCGGACACATGTGGATGGAGGAGTCCGCGGGCACCAGGATAAACCAGCTGCGCACCCGGGAGGCCCTGGAGAGTGGTGCCGGTATCGTGGCTACCGCCTGTCCTTTTTGCCTCCAGATGTTCGAGGAGGGAATCGGGGCCCTGGGCGCCGAGTCAACCCTGAAGGCCAGGGACCTGACTGAATTGGTGGAGGCAGCGGGCCAGTAGACAGACCGGGCCCTTCGGATTTTGCCTCTATATCCTTCAACGACACTGGCACCGACACTGGCACCGACACTGGCACCGACACTGGCACCGACACTGGCACCGACACTGGCACCGGCACCGGTGTCCCGGTTTACATAGGTAACCCGTTGTGCTATAATTTGGTGCCGAAATATGGTTGAAACTGGCAAGGAGTGTACCGGTTTTGGATAAAGAGAAAAAAGAGGGAATAATAAAGGGGTACGCGCGCCACGAGGGTGACACCGGTTCCTCCGAGGTCCAGGTGGCGCTGCTGACCGAGAGGATAAACGAGCTCACCGGCCACCTCAGGATACACCGTCACGATAACCACAGTCGACGGGGTCTGTTGATGATGGTGAGCCAGCGGAGAAGGCAGCTTACGCATCTTCTCCATGAGGATAGAGACCGCTACCAGGTTCTCATAACCAGGCTCGGTTTGAGAAGATAGGCCCGCGGGGTCCTTTTAGCAAAGGGAGGTTTGGTTTTCCATGTCTGAGGTGTTCGAATGCCAGGTGGGGGCAAAAAAGCTCACCATTGAAACCGGTAAATTAGCCGGGCAGGCGAATGGTGCGGTTACCGTTCAGTACGGTGA
Organism: Dehalococcoidia bacterium; assembly: GCA_036447315.1. Taxonomy (GTDB): domain Bacteria; phylum Chloroflexota; class Dehalococcoidia; order JACVQG01; family JAZFUS01; genus JAZFUS01. Next base: position 10,672 of record JAZFUS010000126.1, on the reverse strand, counting down.
TACGGTGGTGCTGGCTACCGCCTGTATGGGTGATGCCCGGGACACGGGGGACAGGAGCTTCCTGCCCCTGACCGTGGACTTCGAGGAGAGGCTCTATGCCGCGGGCAAGATCCCCGGCGGATTCATAAGGCGGGAGGGCCGTCCCACACAGGATGCTACCCTGGTGTGCCGTCTCACCGACCGCTCCATCCGGCCCCTGTTCCCGAAGGGGTTTCGCGCCGAGCTGCAAACGATCATTACCACCCTCTCCGCCGACCGGGAAAATAAGCCCGACGTGCTGGCCATAGTGGGCACCTCGGCCGCCCTGACCATATCGGACATACCCTTTGCCGGCCCCATAGGCGCCGTGGTGGTGGGCGACATCGATGGCCAGCTGGTGGCCAACCCCACCTTTAGCGAGATGGCGAACAGCCTCCTGGAAATGACGGTGGTGAGCCTCAAGGGGGCGGTGGTCATGGTGGAGGCCGGGGCCCAGGTAGTCTCCGAGGAGCGCCTGCTGGAGGCCATCAGGTTTGGCCAGGAGGTCAATGAAGGGATTATCCGGATCCAGGAGGAGATGAGGGAAAGGGTCGGCAAGCCCAAAATAGATTTTAAGTCCCCGGAGCTCGAGCCCGGTCTGGAGAGCGCGGTACTCTCCTTCCTGGATGGGCGTATGGAACGGGAGATGGACAAGACGGATAGGTCGGAACGGGATAAGGGCCTCGGTGTCCTGCGGGCGGAGCTCTTGGAGAGCCTGGGGGAGACCTATAACCGGGACCAGGCCCTGTCCGTTTTCGAGGCCCGGGTCAAATCGGCGGTCAGGTCCCATATTCTGGAGAAGGGCCATCGCCTGGATGGGCGGGCCTACGATGAAATCCGTCCCATTTCCTGCGAGGTAGGTCTGCTCCCGCGCACCCACGGTTCCGGCCTCTTCGCCCGGGGCCCTACCCAGGTGCTCAACGTCACCACCCTGGGCACGACCGGGGATGAGCAGCGCATGGACGGTATCAGCCCCGAGGGGAACAAGAGGTTCATGCACCACTACAATTTCCCCCCGTTCTCTTCGGGGGAGGTGAAACGTGTAGGCACACCGGGACGCCGGGAGATAGGACACGGCGCCCTGGTAGAGCGGGCCCTGGCCCCCGTGATCCCGGACGCGGAGGATTTCCCCTATACCATCCGCCTGGTCTCCGAGGTCCTCAGCTCTTACGGCAGCACCTCCATGGCCAGTGCCTGTGCCTCGACCATGTCCATGATGGATGCCGGGGTGCCCATCAAGTCCCCGGTGGCCGGTATCGCCATGGGCCTGATGACCGGCGACGGCAAACAGGCCATCATCACCGACATCGCCGGGAATGAAGACGCCTACGGGGATATGGATTTCAAGGTCGCGGGTACCGACCAGGGGGTCACCGCCCTTCAGATGGACATCAAGCTCCATGGCATAGACTGGGAAATCCTGAGCAAAGCCCTTTCCCAGGCCAGGGAGGCGCGCCTGTTTATCCTGGAGAAGATGAAGTCAGCTATAGACACCAGCCGTCCGGAGGTCAGCTCTTATGCTCCCCGGATGTACAAAATGACTATCAGACCCGAGAAAATCGGCGCCGTTATCGGCCCCGGGGGCCGTATCATCAGGGCGCTGGTGGAGCAACACAAGGTGACCATCGACGTTCAGAACGACGGCACGGTAACCATTGGCGCTACCAGTGGAGACGCCGCCGAGAGCGCCATGAAGGCCATCGGGGACCTGACCAAAGAGGTGGAAGTGGGGGCTGTTTACACGGGGAAGGTCACCCGCCTGCTTAACTTTGCGGTCATGGTGGAAATCCTCCCCGGTAAGGAAGGGATGGTCCATATCAGCGAGCTGGCCGACTATCGGGTGCCCAATGTAGCCGATGTTTGCAATATCGGCGATGAAATCATGGTCAAAGTCGTGGAGATCGACCGCATGGGCCGGGTGAACCTGTCCCGGCGGGCTGTCCTCGAGGAGGCGTCCCCGGCAGGCGGCTCCGGGCAAAGGGACCCCGCCCCTCAGAACCGCCCCCGCCCCCCCCAACGCCCCTCCGGTACCGAAGACTTGGATCCCAATTATCCCTTCAGGAGTTAAATGCCTCCATGAGCATAAAGGTGGCAATTCACGGTGCTGCCGGGCGTATGGGACAGGAGGTCTTGAAGGCCCTGTGCGCCGATCCCGACCTGGACCCGGTAGCCGGGGTGGACCAGGGAGTCGCCCAGGGGTTTCTGCCCCTTCCCGATGGCTCCGGCCAGATTCCCTTCTCTTCCGACCCGGATTCCATTTTCACCCAGTGTCAGCCTCAGGTGGTGGTGGACTTCTCTGTAGCTGAAGCAACCCGGGCCCTGGTGCCCGTGGCCGCCCGGCACCGGGTCAATCTGGTGATTGGTACCACGGGCCTGACCCAGGCCGACCTGGACGAAATAGAGAGCCTGGCCCTGTCCCATGACATCGGTGCGGTGGTGGCGCCCAACTTCGCCCTGGGGGCAGTGGTCCTGATCTATCTCGCGAAAATAGCCGCCAGGTATTTTGACTACGCCGAGATCACCGAGCTGCACCACCATCTCAAGATAGATGCCCCTTCGGGGACCGCCCTGGCCACAGCCCGGGCCATGGTGGAGGGCCGGGGCCGTCCCTTCGAGTACCCCCGAGCCGAGAAGGAGACCCTGAAAGGGACCCGGGGGGGTGAGGATGGGGGCATCGCCATTCACAGTGTGAGATTGCCCGGGCTCCTGGCCCATCAGGAGGTCATCCTGGGGGGACCGGGCCAAACGCTTAGCCTGCGACACGACACCATCAGCCGGGAGTGTTTCATCCCCGGGGTGCTCCTGGCCGTTAAAGAGGTAACCGGAAGGAAGGGTCTGGTCTATGGCCTGGACACCCTGCTGGGGTTGTCGGGAGCTTCTTGATGAGAGAGCTCCACACGGCCATAGTCGGCGCCACAGGGGTGGTGGGGCAGGAATTCATCCGGATGCTGGAGCAGCGACACTTCCCGCTGGCCTCCTTGAGCCTCTTCGCCTCCGACCGCTCCCAAGGCAAAACGATGTTCGCCAACCACCAGGAGCTGGAGGTACATGAGACCACGGCCCAATCCTTCGATGACATCGATATAGTTCTCTTTTCCGCCGGCGCCGAGGTGAGCCATCATTTCTCTCCCCTGGCTGTCAAATCCGGCGCCGTGGTCATCGACAACAGTGCCGCCTTCAGGATGGAGCCCCAGGTACCCCTGGTGGTCCCCGAGGTCAATGTCGAGGACATTATGGCCCACAAGGGGATAATAGCCAATCCTAATTGCTCTACCGTACAGATGGTGGTAGCCCTCTATCCCCTGCACCGGGTCAACCCCATCAAGAGAATTGTCGTCTCCACCTTCCAGTCCGTATCGGGGACGGGATCGGCGGCTATGGAAGAGCTTACCCGGCAGAGCAAGCAGGTCCTGGAGGGGGTCAATGCTCCACCCCATGTCTACCCCCACCAGATAGCCTTCAACATCCTGCCTGAGATCGATGTTTTCCTCAACAACCGCTACACCAAGGAAGAATGGAAGATGATGGAGGAGACCAAGAAGATCATGCACAGCCCTGAAATAGAGATCTCCGCCACCTGCGTCCGGGTGCCCGTCTACATAGGCCACAGTGAGGATATTCGCGTGGAATTTACCGATTACATGTCCCCGGAGGCAGCCCGGGATATCCTGACCCAGGCCCCCGGGGTGAAGGTGCTGGATGACCCTGGAATCAACCTCTATCCCCAGCCGTGGTCGGTGGCGGGGACCGATGATGTCTTCGTGGGGCGTATCCGCAGCGATACCTCCCATCCCAGGGGATTGGTGATGTGGGTCGTGGCCGATAACTTGAGAAAGGGAGCCGCCCTCAACGCCATTCAGATCGCAGAGGAGATGAATCAGAGGGGTTGGATATAGCCTGTGGAGGTTGCCTGATGGCAGACCTGGGACGATTGATAACCGCCATGGTTACCCCCTTCGACGATAGGGGAGAGGTCGATTACCGAAGGGCCGGGAAGCTGGCCCTGGCCCTCCTGGACTCGGGGAGCCACGGGGTCCTGGTCTCGGGCACCACCGGGGAATCGCCCACCCTCAGCCACCAGGAGAAGCTCAAGCTCTTTGCCGAGGTGAAATCGGCGGTAGGGGACCGAGGTGTGGTCCTGGCGGGCACCGGCAGTTACGATACCGCCGAGAGCGCCCGGTTCACCAGGGAGGCGGAGGACACTGGGGTGGATGGCTGCCTCATGGTGGTCCCCTATTACAACAAGCCCACACCCGAGGGGCTGTACCAGCATTTCAAGGCCATCGCCTCCAACACCAGCCTCCCCTGTATTCTGTACAACGTGCCCTCACGGACCATCACCAGCCTGGACCCCGACACTGTGATCCGGTTGAGCCGGATCGACAACATTGTGGCGGTGAAGGAAGCCAGCGGCAACCTTGACCATATAGCTGAAATCATCCGGGGGACGGGGGAGGACTTTCTGGTCTATTCCGGCAACGACGGCGATACCCTGCCCATCATGGCCCTGGGTGGCTACGGCGTCATCAGCGTGGCCTCCCACCTGGTGGGTGTCCAGATCCGTGACATGTTGGAGGCCAGTCTGGATGGCCGGACCCGGGAGGCGGAAGCCATCCATCAGAGCCTCGCGCCCCTGGTAAGCGCCCTCTTTGTGGTCTCCAATCCCACCCCGGTCAAGTACGCCCTGGCCCGGGTGGGGTTCCCGGTGGGGAAACCCCGCCTCCCGCTCCTTGAGCCCGATGAGACAGCGGCCAGCGCCATCGACGCCGCTTTGAGCGGCGCGACCATCGACCTGCCCGCCGCTGTCCGGAATTAGAGAGGGACCACACTAATGGCCCTCGGTTTCACTGAAGATCAGGTCCGGCGCTACAGCCGCCACATCATCCTTCGGCAGGTGGGTGGCAAGGGGCAGAGGAGGCTCCTGGGGGCCAGGGTGCTCCTGGTGGGCACCGGAGGGTTGGGCTCACCGGCGGGCCTCTACCTGGGGGCTGCCGGGGTGGGCAAGATCGGCGTGGCGGACTTCGACCGGGTGGACCTGAGCAATCTGCACCGCCAGGTGTTTCACCGTACCCGGGACATCGGGCAACCCAAGACCGCCTCGGCTGCCCGGACCCTGCACAGCATGAACCCCGATATAGAGGTGGTCGAGCACCAGTTAGAGCTGGGTGTATCGAATATCGGGGAAATCCTGGACGGCTACGACATCGTGGTGGACGGCAGCGATAACTTCCCCACCCGCTACCTGGTCAACGATGCCTGCGTCATGGCGGGGAAGCCCCTGGTCCATGGCTCCATCTCCCAGTTCCGGGGGATGGCCACGGTTTTCCTTCCGGGGCAGGGGTGCTACCGATGCCTGTTTCCCCAACCACCCGCCCCGGGCACGACGCCCACCTGTCAGGAGGCGGGGGTCCTGGGGGTTCTGCCGGGGGTCATAGGCACTATCCAGGCGGTGGAGACCATCAAGCTCATACTGGAGATAGGCCGCTCCCTGGTGGGCAGGTTGCTCATCTATGACGCCCTGGAAATGGAGTTCCTGGAGGTGAGGTGGAAGCGCGACGCCGGCTGCCCGGTCTGTGGCGACCATCCCACCATCACCGAGCTCTTCAGCTACGGGCCGGCCTGCCCGGCCCCGGCACCCTAGTCTTCCAGCTTTTTCAGTCCCAGGCTCTCCATATAGGAGTCCAGCCGGTCCCTCACCTCTCTGTCGTCCCACTCCCGCTTATCGGCCATGTTGGCCTCATACACCATGGTGGGCACCCCGGCATCGATGAGGGCCAGGCGGGCCTCGGTCTGGCCCACGCTGAGGCCCTCGCAGCCCCGGTTAAGCATGATTATGGCACCGTTACACTTCCAGTCATCGGCCATGGCCACGGCGATCTTCCTCTTGGCATCGGGCGAGGTCACGAAGCGGTAGCGGCCGAAGTGGAGCTTGGCCATAAGGTACATGGACTCTTCCCGGTTTTTGGGCCTGGGCTCCAGCTGTTCCACGGGGGTCTCGGTGATGAGGTGGGGATTGCCCTGCTCGTCGTCCACGAGATCGAAGGCGCCCCCCAGGGCAAAGACGTAGCCGCCACAGTTGGTTACCGCCCCGAAACCCTCCATGTACCGGAAAATATACAGGGCATACCACGGGGGCTGGTTTTCGTGCATCAGCCGGCACCTCTCCGTGGCCAGGGCGGCGATGCCCTCATCCACGCGGTGCTGGACCTCGTCCTTCAGGGCCCGGTAGAAGGCCTCGGTATCTTCATTGATATCGCCCCCGGCGGCGGGCCAGTAGAGGCTGTACATGGACTTCAGGTCCAGGGGGGCGGGCACATTCTGGTTCAGGGTGCAGATCTCCGCCCACAGGACGTGGATGCGGTTGAGCCGCAGAAGGGCGGTTATGAACTTCTCATCGTCCCACTTCTGCCCGGTGACCCCCTCCATCCATGGCGGCATATCCATAAACTGCTCGGCGGTGTATTCAATCATCGAAGGGTGGGGAGGGGCGAGAGCGGGATAGTACTGGGGTACCTCCACGACAAAGAAGGGTATGCCCATGTATTCGGTCATCATCTGGTGCCACTTGGCGTGGCTATCGCAGATGGCGCTCTGGACCCCCAGGTCGGGCTTGGGAAACTTGCCCCAGGGGGACTTGTTGAGGAAGGACGCGCCCCAGTAGAGCCTCATGTAGGCGCACATGTCCCGGGAGAATCCCTGGGCCTCGGCCGCCTCGGCGCATTCCTGGGCCAGCTCGGGCATGGTGGCTATGGTGGCCCCAAAGGGCTCGCCGCTCAGGTGTACGTAGTTGGGGAGCCCGGCGGCCAGTATCCGGGCATGGGCGGAGCCCGAGGTCAACGTCTTCCCGTCATCCTTGGCCGTCATAATGGATTTATAGTGCTTGGTCCGCAGCTCTTTGCCCCAGGCCCAATTCTCCAAAGGCTTTGTCTTATAAAGGATTTTCTCAGGACTCATCGCTGTCTCCAGAGGGGATTTTCGGGCCCAGCCCTATATTTCCAGCTCCAGCATCTCCAGAAAGGCCTCGGTACGGGTCTGGAGCTGCCCCACCGGCATGGTCACGTCCAGCTCGATGGAGTAGCTGGGGATCCCGTTATCCTTCAGGAAGCGTTCCATGGCCGGTATATCGAACTCATGGGGGTCGCAGAACTTCTGCATCACCTGGAGGACCCCCTGGACATTGAACTCCCGAGCCATATCGAGAACATACTTGAAGCGAATGCGCTCGTGGGTGACATCCTTGAGGGGGCAGGGAGGCTTGTTCAGATAACCCTGGGCCAGCGCGGACATCCGGTCCTCCCCGGGAATGACCTCGTTCCAGAAATAACGGCTGCCGCAGCAGAGGTCATCGGCCACCACATTGGCCCCCGAGGCCTCCACCAGCCTTACCGCCTCCTGGTCGTCGCACTCGCCGCCAATCACCATGAGCCGGGTGCCCGCCGGGGGCAAGTCCTGCCTCGCGGGAAGTTCCTTCAGGAGCCTCTCCAGCATCCCGTTGTGCTCCGCCTTGTCGCAGAGCTGACTGGATACCACCAGCTCCATACACTCCGCCCCCGAGATGGGTGGATTGGGGCTTTTCCTCAGCTCGTATATCTGCCGGAGCAGCCGCCGGTTGGTGTTATGGACCTCGATGGCCCGGTCTATCTCCTCGTTGCTTATCTTCTTCCCGATCCATCCCTCCAGGTTCTCTTTGAAGCGGGTGAACTCGGTTGTGAGATATCCTCGGGCCTTGCGGTGGCGTATCAGTTGGGGCATGAACAGGTAATAGAAATAGTCTATGCCCACATGGGTCACCCAGCTATCGAAGGACTGGCGCAGGTGCATACAGGTATGGGACATTATCAGCCCTTCCAGGTAATCATACCTCCCCAGGAGGCCCTGGGCCAGGACATCCCGGCAGAAGGGGCAGAACATGGCATAGATATGGCGCTCGGAGACATCCTGGGGCTCATGGCTTCCCAGGACCCGCACCGGAAGTATTCCCGCGGCGTAGATGATCTCCTCGGGCACATAGGTACACATGCCCCCGAAAACCCTGCCCCCGGTCCGGTCCTTCCACTCCCGGGCGTAGTCGTGGCGTTCCTGGATAATCCGCCGGAATCCGTCCATCAACCCCGTATTCTGGCCGGGCTTTTTCTCTGCATGAGGTGATTCCGTGGTGGACATAAATATATTTCCCCTGATCGGGCCGGTTACGGCGAGCGGTAACTATTAATTATATCGAAGCTAGGGCCCATTGTCAAAGGTGTCCATAGTCTTGACACCCCCTTCAGGGGCGGACTACAATATCCCTCGTCAGGAGGGCTGTTTGTATGGTAGAGGAAAAGGGGGTAGAGGCGAAGGGGGTAGAGGAGAAGGGCGCTCTGCTCAGCCCGTATCGGGTCCTGGACCTCAGCGACCGGCGGGGCTTCCTCTGCGGGAAAATCCTGGGGGACCTGGGGGCCGATGTGATCAAGGTGGAGCCCCCGGGTGGGGAACCGTCGCGGAATATCGGTCCCTATTACCATGATGAACCGGACCCCGAGAAGAGCCTTTACTGGTATGCCTTCAACACCAGCAAGCGGGGGATAACCCTGGACCTCAAAAGCCCCCAGGGGGTCGATACCTTCCGGCGGCTGGTCGAGGGGGCCGATATAGTCATCGAGTCCTCCGCGCCGGGGCACATGGAGGGCCTGGGCCTGGGGTATCCGGATCTGGAGAAGATCAATCCCGGAATAGTCATGACCTCCATAACCCCCTTCGGCCAGACAGGGCCGCACCGGGACTTCAAGGCCTCGGACATCGTCGTCATGGCCCTGGGGGGCCAGATGTACTGCGCCGGCGATGAGGACAGGCCCCCGGTGCGAATCAGCGTGCCTCAGGCCGCCCTTCAGGCCGGTGCCCACGGGGCGGTGGGGACCATGATAGCCCTGCACCACAGTCAGATGACGGGGCAGGGACAGCATGTGGACGTCTCCATGCAGGAGGGCATAGTCCGCCTTGAGACCCCGGAGCTGCCTTTTTGGGAATTCGAGGGGGTCAACTTCCGCAGATGGGGTCCCAAACGCCAACGGGTCCACCTTCTCCTTCGAGAGGTCTGGCCCTGCAGGGACGGCCATGTCGCCTTCCGGCTGATAGGCGGCGGCTTTGGCAGCCGGATACGCCCCCTGGTGGAGTGGATGGATGAGGAGGGTATGGCCGGCATTCTCAAGGGGGTAAATTGGGAGACCTTCGGCTTTTCGGACATTTCGGTGGAGGACAATGACGCCTGGGAGGAGATCTTTGGCCGCTTCTTCTTGAAGCATACCAAGGCCGAGATCAACGAGCAAGCCCTCAGCCGCGGTTTCATTGTCCTGCCCGGAAACACCCCCCGGGACACCCAGGCCGACCGGCAGCTCGAGGCCAGAGACTTCTGGGTGGACGTGGAGCATCCCGAGCTGGGGGCCAGTATCCGGTATCCGGGGGCCCCGATCAAACTGAGCCGGTCCCCGTGGCGCATCCGGGGCCGCGCCCCCCTTATCGGGGAGCATAACGAGGAGGTCTTTGCCGACCTGGCCCGGAGACCGAAAAAAAGTGCCCGCCCCAGGGGGCCCTCCCCGGACCCCGGAACGGATGGCCTGCCCCTGGCCGGCATCACGGTGGTCGACTTCACCTGGCAGCTAACCGGCCCCTTCATTACCAAGTACCTGGGCGACTATGGTGCCCGGGTGGTCAGGGTGGAAGCGCCCAACAAGCTCGATGTCACCAGGCTGACCGAACCCTTCAAGGACAAAAAAATGGGCGTGAACCGCGCCGGTTTCTTCCCCTCCATAAACAGCAGCAAATACAGCATCACCCTCGACCTTAACCATCCGCGGGGCATGGAGCTGATCAAAAGACTCATCGCCAAGGCGGATGTGGTGGTGGAGAACTTCGCCCCGGGCCAGATGGCCAAATGGGGCCTCGCCTACCCCGACCTGGCCAGGCTAAAGCCCGATATCGTCATGGTAAGCACCAGCGCTCAGGGGCAGACCGGTCCGCATGCCCGCCAGCCCGGTTTTGGCTGGAACCTCAACGGCCTGACCGGATTTAACCATGTCAGCGGCTGGCCGGACAGGGATGTGATAACCCCCAACGTCGCTTACACCGATCATGCCGCCCCCTGGTACTGCGTGGTGGCTGCTCTCGCCGCCCTGGACCACCGGAGGCGCACCGGTGAGGGTCTCCACATAGACCAGTCCCAGTATGAGGCCGGTCTCAGTTTCCTGTCGGCGGCCCTCCTGGAATACACGGCCAATGGCCACGAGGCGGTACGGCAGGGCAACCGCTCGCCCTGCGCGGCCCCCCACGGTGCCTTTCGCTGCCGGGGTGATGACCGGTGGTGTACCATTTCCGTATTCACCCAAGAGGAATGGGAGGGCTTTGCCCGGGTGACGGGCCACCCGGGTTGGACCCGGGAACCCAGGTTCGCCACCATGGCGGACCGAAAACAGAATGAGGACGAGCTGGAGGCCCTGGTGGCCGTGTGGACCCTGGGCCGCTCCGCCGAGGAGGTGATGGCCCTGATGCAGGCCGGGGGTGTGGCGGCGGGCGTGGTGCAGAACGCGGAGGATATTCTGGACAAGGACCCCCAGCTCAGGCACCGGGGCCATATTCAAAAGCTGGACCACACGGAGATGGGCCCGGTCAACCACTATGC